>CAZWUO010000076.1:0-15189 GCA_964636675.1 uncultured Ectothiorhodospiraceae bacterium | reverse complement strand
ACCCTACCGAGCTATAAAATCCCACGTAGGTTGGGGTAAACGTTTTTTGTGAACCCCAACACACCGCACAATACATCACCACCCGCCGCCAACGCAAAACCACCATCCACCCAATACGATATCAAACCCATGCTTTCGTTTATGTTGGGAACGTTCCTCACCCCACTCTGCGTGCAGATCTTCACAAGAAAATTTCATCACAAACCAACAGTCGCATTATTAAAGAGACATGATGGGAAACGAAGATTCAAAACATATTTGCATAACAATCAGCGAATGCGATCCCTTGATTTCATGCGACCCCATCAATTATGTTGGGGTTCGTACCTCACCCCAACCTACGGGCTACGGTAGGGCAACATAACCAATTTCAGCACCATTTCCTGCAGGGTTACAATTCCCTGTTCCATCCACATGAATTACACGACTAGTGACTTTCGCGGTTGTCACCATAGCTACAACCGTATTATACCCAGGCTCCTCAACAGTAATTGACCAACGACCTATGCCATTACAATCTAGCAATGGAACACTTGCATTCGCAAGTGTTCCATCTACTGTAGTAAACACAAACATTCCTATAGCTGGCAAAACATGCGGGGCTAAGGGTGTTGCATTACGGATGCCCTGGGCATTCACTACATTAAACAATGTACTGGCTAACAATACGGTAAGCACTAAAAAAGACATTTTTTTCATTTTTTCCTCCAAGACTTCTAACTAACATCAGACAATTTCATTTTTATTTCAATTCGAATCCATCAAGTATAGTTAAAACATTCAAAAACAAAACGCACCCGATCTCTAATAAACCAAAAAAATATGGACTTTAATGATTCATCATTCTCTACCTACACATCAAACAACCTAACCCTCCCCAACAACGCCAACGGATCCGTAAAGTAGATCAACACTTCATCTCCATCACTTATACCATCACCATCCGTATCTGGATTAATGGGGTCGGTATTATTTTGATATTCTTTCAAATTTGTTAGCGTATCGCTATCGTTATCCGTTGTCGCGTCACTGGAGTTCTTAGGGTCTAGCCCATATTGATTTTCCCAAACATCCAGCATTCCGTCATTATCATCATCAGTGTCCCGGTAATCGGGAATTCCGTCGCCATCCGTATCGGTTCGCAATAAGAGTTGTTGCAGCAATTGCACGACAGCTCCTTCATTGACCGAAGGGTTTCTACCCAACGATACTTCTTGCCCATCATTTACATTATCACCATCGGTATCCGGATTTTTTAGATCCGTTTTGTAATTGTTAACTTCATCCCCATCTGTCAAACCATCAAGATCAAAATCAATATTTTTTGGATCAGTGGCATAGATGTTTATCTCATCGCCATCTGAGAGTCCATCGTTATCCGTATCACTCAATATTGGATTGGTCGAAGCTAAGAATTCATCGTAATTAGTTAATCCATCTGCATCAAAGTCGCTGCTCTGGTCTGCTGCATCGATAGGATTAAATCCATAAAACATTTCCCAATCATCGGTCATACCGTCGCTATCGCTATCTTGTGATGTTGGATTAGTTCCTGCCTGATATTCTTGTAAGTTTGTTAACGTGTCGCCATCTGCATCGTTAATAGCATCCATTGCATCTTTCGGATCGAATCCATATTGAGTTTCCCAAGTATCCGGCATACCATCATTATCGTCGTCCGTATCACGATAATCGGGAATGCCATCCGAATCATTGTCTGGTTGTAAAAGTAGTGATTGAAGTAGTTGTACAACTGCAGCTTCGTTTACGGTTGGATTTCTTCCAACAGATACTTCACTGCCATCTGTTTCGTTGTCTCCATCTGTATCTGGATTGTTAACATCTGTTTTGTATAAATTAACTTCATCACCATCGTTCAGGCCATCATTGTCTGAATCAGAAACATTTGGATCCGTGAGATAAACATTAACTTCATCTCCATCAGACAAACCGTCATTGTCAGTATCGGCTTGGCTCGGATCCAAGCCAAGTTGGTATTCTATTAGATTGCTAACACCGTCACTGTCAGCATCGCTGTCTGCGTCAGCAGAATTTTTTGAATCAAGCCCGTATTGCTCTTCCCAAGTATCCGGCATGCCATCATTATCATCGTCTGTATCACGATAGTCGGGAATTCCATCATTATCGGCATCCGGTTGCAATAGCAACGTTTGCAGTAATAACACAACCGCCCCTTCGTTTACTGTTGGATTACGACCTTGTGTAACTTCATCCCCATCATTCACTCCGTCTCCATCCGTATCACTCAATAACGGATTCGTACCTAAATCATGCTCTTGTTTATTTGTTAATCCATCACAGTCTTTGTCATTACCTAGGCCAGTGCCGTTGTTGTAGTTACTGAGTCCGTTGCTGCACGCAATACCGTTGTTGGTCCCATCGGTGGCGGGGTTGATAAACGGAAATCCGTATTTGTATTCAAACCCGTCTTTCATGCCATCGCCATCGCTGTCGGCGTTCCATACTTTGCTGCCTAGGCGAGCTTCATCACCGTTACGTAGACCATCGTTGTCGGCGTCTTGTTGGCTGTCTTTGGCGTCAGCCGGATTAAATCCATTTTGCGCTTCGAATAAATCACTCATGCCATCATTATCATAATCCTGGCTCGCGTAGCTACTGTCGAGGATGGTGATATTTATTCGAACACTTGTGGTTTGTCTGGCATCATTTACTTTGATTTGTGCGACATAGTGTCCTGCTGAGGTGGGTACTCCGGTTATTTCTCCCGTCTGTGCGTTTAATGTGAGGCCAGTGGGTAGTGTGCCGGCGAGTAGTTGCCAGTTATAGGGTGAGGTTCCACCTGTGGTCGCTATTTGTTGGCTAAAATATTGGTGTTTGTCGACTTGTATGAGCAATGGGGTGGCCGTTAATAAATGGGCTCCATTGCTTGATAATAGTTGACGCGCATCGGCAACGGTGGGATCAGTACCAAGGTAGCCTTCTACACCATCGGGCAACCCGTCGTTATCGGTGTCGATTAAAGGTAGCGTGGGGGGTGTCATTACTTTTAATACATAAGCGGTTTGTACGGGGTCGTTATTCCAGCTGCCATCGGCTTGTTGTTGGTTGATGAGGTAATCAATCGCTTCTTGGATTATCACTTCGTCAGGTATGAGTGGGATGTAGGCTTCGAGCACCATGGCTGTTTCGAGCGCGTTGCTCTGACCATTCGCACCAAACCCTCCGTCAGTATGGCGAAAATAGTTAGCCAGAAAGTTTACTCCTTTATTGAGTACAGCAATAGGGTCATAGTTTCCGGTAGTACACGGTGTGCTGCTATAGTCTTGTTGGGCTGCAATGCTCGCGACTGCGATTATGTTTTGTGTGCTTGGAAGTATGCCGCCTATGGTTCCCATAATTGGCGCATCGGTTATTCCACGGGTATAAGCCCAGCCACCGTTTTCACCTTGGGTTTCGAGTAATAGACATAACCCGGCATTAAGTTCTGTGTTGCTGTAACTGGTTTCGGTCTTTAGGATGGCACGTAAGGCCAAAGCGGTATCCGGAAAACTCGTTTCATAGCCGCTATAAGGCCCCCAGCCTTTGCTACTGTTGCGCCATGCTATGAGTTGATCTAGGTCGCGTACCCATCATGGGGTGCTGATAAGATTATTGGTTTGCTTAAGCCCATAGGTAACAACACCATGGCTATTATAAGTTGTCATTATTTTTCGGGCTAACGAATCTACACTGTGTGGTTTATTATTGCTGATCCATGATAATCCTTTGTTATAATTAAAATTGATAACATTAGCTCTTCCTAAAGTATCTATAGCAGCTGTGGTTGCGATAAATTCTGTCCCTTGAATGTTTGCCCAACTGCCATTGCCATTTTGAGTTTGTATCAGCCAGGCAAGGCCTTTATTCCAGGTATCATCAATTGAGGCTTGGGTAGCGGCTTCAGCGGTAGCGAAAAACAATAGCGCAAACAAAAACAAATAGCTTTTGCTTGTTTTGGTTTTCTTTGTTTTCGCTATTAGTTTCATAATAGGTGTTCAAGGATTCCGTATTTATGTACCCGTTTGGTTGTACGAATAATTCACTGCTGCTTAGTGAAACGGGATTTCAATCATACTAATGTCAATTTTAGATGGTGTGCCAAATCATTTTTAGACACTACCTTTTCCTCAGATAAATCATCCATCCCCCATGAAGGTGTCATGAAGTGTGCGTGGTCACCAGTGTTATGTAGCTTCGATAGTTCCTTGATTAAATAATCTAAACCTTCTTTATCACAATAAATTTCAACCTCACACGGTTTCTCTTTGTCTGGCTCACGATAACCACCAATTTCAACTGTAATTTTCACTTTTACCCTCTACAAATCAAAGTCTCTTGACTTTGGCAAGTTAGAATCTCTAGCTCCGCGCGGTCGCCCTACACCAACGTGCGGTGGCTTCGGTGGTGGATGGTTTGCGTCTATGTGAAACGGCCTACCTGTTTTAGGATTAACGAAAGTTCCTTTTCCACCCACCGGATCAGGGCCTTTAGATTCAAATCCCTTTTTCTTGAACATATCGCTTAAGCTTTTGACCACTCCCCTCGAAACATTAGCCGCCACCTTAGCCCCAAGCTTTACACCACCTCCGCCAATTGCACCAATGAGTGAGATTCCTGCCGCCGTTTTATTTCCTTCCCAAGCATATAATCCAGCATCAAGAATATTAGCTCCGGCAGAAATTGGGTTGGGAATTGGAAAGCTTCCAATGGCTCCCGGTAGATCATGAGCATTTGTATCAAATGTTTTTATTGTGGAAGGTGTATGCGTCATCGACGCGAAATAACTGGATTTTACCGCTTGCACTGAAAACAAGCCCCATGGGTCATTATAGTTGACTGGATTATTCAGTGCGTAGGTATATCGATTGACGGTATCTACAACACCCAATGGGTCACGTTGGGTAAATCGGCCGTTGCTCGGATCATAATAACGCACCCGGAAATAAATAAGGCCCGTGGCATCGAACTCTCTTCCGGCGTAGCTATACAACGCTGGCGTTCCATATTGATACGTTGAGTTCCCCCAGGCATCAAACCGTTGGATGTTTATAAGCTGCTGCGTGTTGTTTGTCACCCCCACAACGTTTCCAATACCATCTTGATGAAAATAATGCGTCGATGTCGCATTATATTTGATTAGTGGGTCGTCCATGAAGGGGCCATGGGTAAACACATCGTTTACGCTATTCCAGCTTGCGTCATAACTCGCAATGATGTCTGGCCCATTGTAAAGGTAGTTTGTGATCTGACTGCCAATCGTTTTTGATATACGATTTCCATTCGGCGCATAACTGTATTTTTCTGCGTCCATATTTGGCTGAGTTGCCTCAACCAATTGATCCAGAGGATTATAAACCAGTGATAGCGTTTCACTACCTAGCGTTTTACTGGTCATATTTCCATTAACATCATAGCCAAAGCTAGCGATAATGGCTCCGTTACTATCGTTCTGGCGTATTTCTGTTAATTGGTGTGCTACGTCATAGAAATAGGCTTGAGTACCCTCACTGGAGCTTAGTGCCTGACGGTTGCTGTATTGATCATAAGTCAGCGACTGAACAATATCATTGCTAACCGCATTGCGTACTTCTGTTATACGATTAAGATTATCGTAGATATATTTATATTGTTCTGTGACAAGTTGAGTCGATCCATCTGGGAATACTTGCAATAATGCATCGATGTTATCATTTCTATTACCAAACTCATCGTATAAATACTGGTGATGACTTAGGGTTGCTCCCGAATACGTGAGATTCAGCATTTGTTTGATGCTATTGTCTTGATTGTATTCCCATAAGTTATAAGCACCGTTAGGATGCCATTTTTCTGCAATGCGCCCTGCGTTGTCATAAATGTAACTGATGATGTCACCATTGGACGCCCAAATACCAGTTAAGCGCCCAACAGGATCGTAAAGATAATTGACTTGATGGCCTTCACTATCATTGCGTGAGTTAAGTAAGCCGCCGGGTGAATAGCCAAACGAGAGTTTTTTATTGCCTCGATGATCGGTAACTTGGTTTACCCGCTGTGCATCGTCATAGCCGTAACTATAAGACACGTCAGGTGTGGTGGCACTGGTGAGTAATCCAAGCATGTTATATTCGTAATTGGTTTCATGTGGGTTGGTGTCGCTCGCATTTAAAAAAACTTTGCTATTTTTTATCCGACCACCATATAAGTAGCTATGTTCGGTTATTTGACCTTTTGGATCACGTAGTTTCGTAGGGTTATCATGGATATCATATTCTACGACTTCCCTTGCATTGCCAATAGGATCAATTTCTTTTTGTAAGCGGCCAAACTCGTCATATTGATAAGTAATTTCTTTCGTCAACACATCAAAGGCTGTTGAATAACCGGTAAGATCTGTGGTGTAACCAACCCACATTTCAATTTGATTGCCGAGATTATCATATACATATTTCGTGACATTTCGGACGATCTGGCCATTTAACGTGACTTCTGGTTGAACGACTCGGGTGGCGCGGTTGAGTTCATCATAAAATGATTGTGTAATTCGTTCACTTGAACTTGAGCCAATTTCTATAATCTGGGTGACGTTTCCACTCGAATCATAATCATATTCGATGATCCGATTTAGGGGATCGATTTGTTGTTTTAGCCAACTGTTCTTAGCAGGGCCATAATACACATATTGTGTCGTACTGCCATCGGGTAACGTTATTGTGCGTGGTCTTCCCAACGCATCTAAGGTACGGCTAACCATATTGCCTTCTTCATCATAGCTAGCCACCCAATGGTTATTAGCACTGTAGACCATACTGACACTATAGCCATCGGGATTCGTTACTTTAATAACATTACCCAATTCATCATGTTCATAACTCGTTATAGCACTCGCATTATTTTCTATTGTGCGTGTTCGGCCTGCAGGGCCATAGGTCAATTTGGTGTTATCGAGGATTTGAATATCAATTAAACCAGCGGTCTTCAATTGGGTTTGTAATAATTGATTGTTGGAATTATAAGTATGTTGCCGTAGTTCCCCGTTTTGGTCATTACTCTTGACCACCCTATCCAGTACATCATAATACAACTCTGTGGCGTATAAATCCGCGCGAACACCCTTGTTCAATCGACCTAAATTGTCATAATTTTGTGTGACTGTTACACAGTTATCGAGTGTTACCGGATAAGACTCCCCGCAGCGGGTTATTATTGTATTGTTTAAACCATCAATACCGTTTGCTTCATCTGAGTAAGCATATTTTGTAACCAGGCCTTTTTTGGTTTGAAAGTTTTTATATACATCACGCGAAATTAAATTACCGTTGCTTGCATAGGCACTTTCTGCCCAATAGATGATATCCTGTGGACTCGGCACATAAACCGTTGGATCAATGCTAGCACCTATACCACTTTTCAGCTTTATAAGATGCAATACGTTACCATCTGCGTCGTATTGCAATAATGTGTAATTGCCATTGGCATCTTTTATTTTTCCAGGCCGCCCGAATTGATTATGATGGCTGTACTCAACCGTGCTCATCGATGGGTGTGTGATGCGTATTAAATTATTTTCTACATCATAGGCTCGGCCTGTGATGTTACCCAACACATCTACCTCGGCAGTGACGGAAAACGGGTTGGTCGGATCTTCATATTTGTAAGTCGTTATGCCTTCTTCTTCGTCAACAATTTTGATTGGCAACCCGTCTTCATTAAAAAAGAATTGCCTTGTGAGTCCGCGCTCATTCACGGTGACAGATTCACGCCGAAAGTCGTTATAGCTAAACGTCATAGTCTCACCCAAGGCGTTATTATGCTGGAAGACACGCCCATCCAAGTAATACTTGAAACTCATACCACTCCCATCAGGAAAGGTATATGACCTCATCGCATGCGCTAATAGTTCACCATCTACTTCTGAATAATAAGTGTATTCGGTAGGGCTTTGCTTATTTTGAGTCGCCAACGGATTCTTATAACGCACTAAATTGTCATTTTCATACTCATAGGTATGAGTACGGCCTGACCAGTCAGTAATCTGGTGGATATGTGGCGTATTCGGATGATAGCTAAATGTTATTGTGCGTTGATCCGAGTCCATAACTGAGAACAGTTTATTGCCATCATACGTCAAGTAAATTTTGTTTTCATTTCTGTCTTCAATGGACGCCAGCTTTATGGTGTTACCAACTTCAGCTCTAGAAATTTCAAAATTATATTTAAGCCCTGATTTTTCGGTAACTGTTAGCTGAGTCGAATAGCAAATATTGCTGCCGCAGGAATACTCCGCATTTTTAACCGGGGCTATCCCTAATACTGCGGTCTCTCCAGTCGGTGAAGCCAAGAGGGCATCAATACGTAAACCACCATCATTTTGCTCAATACCCATATCAGTAATCGTAAACGTCTTTTCTCCTCCGGTACCGTTTGTCCAAACGATAGAAGAAGGAATTTGGTCAGTATCTTCAGTGGTGGTCTCGCCATTGGCGTCATCATCTTGTATCAATAATTTATGGCCAAACGAATGCGACCAACCATAACCTAATGACCCATCTTTAGCTTCGCGACTGTTATAGGTTCTGGTGAACACAATAGGTAAACCGGGCGCTTTGATAGAAAAGTCCTGCTCACTATGATCCATGTTGCCGGTGATCATATTAACCGGGTCACCCGACTTGACACACATACCGCATTGACCCAGGGTGTTGGCTGAATTTAAGTTTGCCGGTGCTACATATGTATTCGTTACACTAGAAGTACTGGTAGTCGTGTTCGTTGCTTTCCATCCAGTATCAAGAATAGCATCATACCGATTGGTTTGCGGGGGAGCTGCTGTATATCCACCGTTATATGGGCCTATTGAAAATCTAAATTCTCCGCGTTGCATGGAGTAGGCAATATAGGTGGTCCCACGCCAATTACCGTATTGAATAACTTCCTGAGGTGCGATAACGACATAGTCAGAAGGCGTTGTTCCATTGCTATATCTAAGCGATTTTAAGATATTTATCGTATTATTGTCATAGTTAGTGGAGGGGTCAACATTGGTTGTGAGCTTTAGTAATTTTGCATCTACTTGCTCAGATGTATCGTTTTTGAAATCAATTTTTACGATCTCTATGCCTAGCTCGCTCGCGTATTGTATCCCGCGGACACTGCTGACCGCATCCATGCGAGTATTTTCCTGCCATATGTAAGATTCATAATTTGAGCCTGAGAACCCTGTTAATAATAGCGTTTCTAAATTGAAGTCCCCCGTATGTATATCAAAAGCGGCACCCACCGCGCGTGGAACATCTATTACATAAGATACTCCGGATAGCCTAAAAGGCGTTCCTAATAAATAATGTGAGGCTACGCCCAAAGAAACCACGCCAATATGGTTACCTGGCCATGCGATACCACCCGTGTAGCGCGCCACTTTTTTTGCAGCATCATCGATGTAGTGCATGTACTTTTGCCCAACATAGTTTAAGAACTCTCCTTCGGGGTCGGGTTCAGAATGCATGGAAAAATAACTCTCCTGATCGTAAAACAACGGACTTTGCTCCTGCCCATTGAAGACATAACTCAGGATAGGAGAAGTATGATCGGACACTTGTTTACTAGTGCTGCCGGTATCGATAGCGTTTCTAACATCGCGTAATATTGTTTTTGCTTTATCTGCGAGTAACCGATCAGAACTTTGATGACCACTTATCATAATTGCATGATAACCATCAATATCAATATTTGAAAAATGTGCTCGATTAATTATGTAGCCGTTTAACCCAAGCTTAATATCTAAACTTCTTTTATAAGTATTATCAGAGTAAAAACGATCTGCGTGGTATTGCCATTTGTCTAAATCGGCATTTTGTTTCTCCGAAAATGTATAATCAAGATATTCTATAGAATCAAAAGTAATGTTATCAAAATAGAAAGGATCCGAAATTATCAAATTTGCGATATCCTGATTTGTATAAATTGTACCATCATCTGCAATTAACACTTTTCTTGCCCAAACGCAGGAAAACTCAAAAGGCTCAGTAGGACCGCCAAAAGAAAATGTAAACGCTCCAAATCTATTGTCATCCCTTATATGAGGATAATGAAAAGACTTGCAACGAGGCTCATACCCATCAAAAATAAGAGCGGAAAAATCCGAAGCACCTGTGCAGTCAATTGTTTTGCTGGAATAATCCCAAAAATCCGAAGCTCTCCCTTCAACTTCCGCAAGCTTAATGTTATAAGCGTAACTAGGCTTAGGAAAAATAGTACAGTCGGTCGTTTCTGCAATAAAATACCAGGCCGGAAGATCTGCCAACGATATTTCGCTAAAAATTAGCTGACCATTTTTATCTAGACCAAGAAATTGCCTATCTATTTCGCTGTTGAGTTCCTTTGTCCTTGGTTGATCAGGCGAAATTATTTGACCGGGATAAGTGATAGGGGCCGCAAAATCCGATAACTCATTTTCATCTATCCAAGAGGTAAATGGAACTTCAAATTGCACGATCAATTTGTCCAAGATCACTTGGGAGAAACCCACCTCCTTGGTTACTGACCCTAATAATGTGTTGCTACTATTTCCATAGCTTCCATTCGTATCTATGGTGAGATTTAATTTATATTTTTGAGATTTGGGTAAGACTACAGCTTCTGCATTAGGGTTATAATCTGGCGATGAAGAATTCGGCTCCCATTGGGTAAAGCTCGCCACCTTGTATGGAAGTGCACTGGGTAAAATATCATACCGTTGAGGCAAAAGACGCCTCTTATATCCTAAATCTGCCAGGGTAATATTTTCATTTCCTGGCTCTTGACGAACATCCAACAATATGCGCTCAGCAAACTCTTCATGCGGCAAATTGTGGATTCGAGTCGCTAAAAAGGACTCATAAAAACTCTCATAAGTTATAGGTTTGCTATAAACCGGCCCAAGCTGAACCTCCGCTATCTTAAAACTCGGATCGAGCGGTATCCAGGGTACCCTGTATCTTCATCCGTCGAGCCACGATAGTTTACATAGGGCACACATGCAGTGACCCACACATGGTTAAAACCAACATCGTTACCTGATCCAAAAACCTCATATCCCTTAGCCCACAATATAGATCGTGCCGCTTCAAAACTATTTGCGCCAATCCAATTTAAAACCCTTGAGTCATTTTGAAACGAAGCCACTCCACGAACATAGCGAGAAGGAATCTTTGAAGCTCGAAGTAAAGCGATGAGCAGGGAAGCATGATCGGTTCCATTGCCAGCGCCACTCACAAGCGTAGCCTCGGCTCCTTTTAGCGACCCCACATAAGGTTCAAAATCAATTTCATTTTGAACATATTCAAATATCTCGCGCACGGAGTAATTCAACTTTTGAGCTAGGGCCTTAATCTCATATGTTTGCAGAACTTCGGTCTGGCTTGTACTGCCTCTACTGATATCACCCTCCACATAATTACATTGACCTTTAGAGTTTTCGGTGAGTGTGGGCACTAAAGCGTCAATCACCACATCCGTATTGATCGCAGCATACATATTAAGTGCTTTATCATTCTGAGCCACATACGCAGGAATCGCTTCTGAATTTACACTTTCAAAGATGGTAGGTATATTTTCAACTCTGAATGGTTGTATGCTGCCTGGGTTTGCAAACAATACCTTTCTACCGGTCTTTGTTTTTGCAAGTTGTTTAACATAACGCTGAACTTTGTTAAGTCGGGCTGTTATTTTCTTGTGCCCTTTTGAATCTTGAAGCGCTGTTAATAGCTTGATAAGTTTGTTTATTTTGCGCTTAAATGCGGTAGGCGCAGACTCTTCTGCCTTATAGCTTTTTCCTTTTCTGTTTCTTTTCTTTCTTAATTTGGTATCGATCTTCCTAGGAATAACAGATTGCTTATCCACTGCTGCTTTTATATCGCCACTTTCAATACCTACACCAAGTTCACCGAGCTGCTGCAACACGCCATCTCGCATGTTTTCTAATTGATAGATCTTGCTTTCGATTAAATCAGAATGGGTAGAAGACATACGCCAATTTTTGCCTTTATTCTCCGTACTTATCTGATTTTTAATATTTTTTAACAGGTCTTGTGTTTCGTTCAGATGCCGAGTTACAACCTCCGAAAAGTTAGGATCACGATTCGCTACTTTACCTCTAAAATAAGTAGAAACATCTTCTGATAAATGATTTTTTTCGAGCGGTTGGTAGCCAAGCTCAGCTAATGAATCACCGACGTGAAGAACGAAAGCATGCAATGAAACTAATATTATTATTTTTAGGGCTCGCATCGTTTTCTCTTAGTGTTAGCTCAATTAGGGACTTAAGCTGTTGTAGAGAGCCAAACTAATTAGCATTTCTATAGGAAATTATATTGCAAGAGATGAATGATAAATCGACATTTGGTGTATCCTTGGTTATTTTCTCTCTCATTTTTCCTAATAGAGTATTTATTTTCCATCCAAGCTAACACTAGTAAAAACGCTTGTCAATCTCACAAATTTTTAAATTTATTTTTTTTCAATTAAACCATTAGCGTATCTACTCAGCACAGATTTCTGAAATAAACTCTTGACACGGTTTTCAATGTTTTTTTAGATATTTCAAAATATTCGAATGACCACTTCAAACACCCTTCGAGCAATCTCTGTTACATACTCTTACGCACAGGAAACTTTTTACAAAGTCCTGGTGGCGCTATAAAAATAAAACCGCTTACAAATGAATACAGCAAGGAAAATCAGGCGTAAAAAAGCGATGATACAATACAGCCATTGAATTTGCATCCACGCAGGTTGTTTGAATGACAATAGATAATATCGATATAGACGCAACGCTGAGTGATCTCGAAAGATTACTCAATGAAGATAAAAACATCTCACCGGCATTAAAGTCGACGATTACTGTTTTGATGCTTGTTGTACAACTACTCGCGAACAAGCTCGGATTAAACAGCCGCAATAGCAGTAAGCCACCTTCATCAGACCTCAATCGAAAGAAAGATACAGTCGCCAATAAATCAGGAAAAAAGAGTGGCGGGCAAGTAGGTCGCAATGGAACCACGTTAAAGCAAACCCAAGAGCCGGATGAGGTTAAGGTGTTGACCCTTGATCGTCGTACGCTGCCGAAAGGACATTATATCGAGGGTGGTGTTGCTATTCGACAAGTATTCGATATTGATATCTCACGATACGTCACCGAATATCAGGCACAGATATTAATCCATAAAGAGACCGGAGAAAAACATACGGTGTTTGTCAAAGTAGTTGTCCCAATGAGTTAAGCTGCTAACTCTAAATTTGTATATTCTTTTTCTGGGTTAAGCCAGACTTCTTCTGACAATTCCCAGTTTCTAATGTCACCAGACCATCGCTCAGGGTGCTGTTCTTTCGCTTTTGAATATACCACTCGACGCTTTTCACAGATCTGTTCAGACAAACCATCATGCCGTTGATTAGGCGTAACAAACTTCAGGCTACTGTGTTTGTGTTCTTCGTTATACCCAGTCACAAATTGTAAAACCCAAGCTTGTGCATCCGCTATTGTTTCAAACCCCTTGTAAGGATAATTAGGACGATACTTGCAGGTGCGAAAAAAAGATTCGACGAATGCATTATCATTGCTTACTCGTGGACGACTGAATGAACGATTGATTTTTAATTGATACAATGTGGTTTGTAATGACGCGCCTTTCATTGGACTACCGTTATCAGAGTGTAGTACCAATGTTTTGTTAGCCGGTATATTTTCTCGTTGACTCGCTTTATTAACCAGCTCGGATGCATTTTCACTGCTTTCAACGCTATACACTTCCCACCCCACAACCTTACGACTAAAAAGATCGATGATTAGATATAAGTAGTAGTAAACCCCTTTAGCAGGGCCGGGTAACCACGTAATATCCCAGAGCACCAAACCTGATTAGGTTTTTGTGCTTGGTGGGTACTGATGGGTTTGCTTGTTGGCTTTTTACTGCGGCCACGATGGTGTTGTTGACCCGCTTCTCTTAGCACGCGATAAAAGGTTGATTCAGAACCCATATATAAGCCTTTATCCGCTAATGCCGGTACAATCTGACTGGGTGGTAGACTTTTATATGCTTCGCTATTTGCTATATTTAAAAGAGTTTGTCGCTCTAAATCAGTCAATGCATTTTTGGGTTTTACGCGCTGCGCTGTCGGGCGACCATCAGCTATCACGTTCCCACGTTTAACCCAGCGATTATAGGTGCGAATAGTGATACCGGCTTCGAGACAGGCTTTTGCTTTACCAGCACCATTTGAAATGGCTTCATTGATTAAGACCACTGCATGTTCACGATCTGGGAGTGAGTTCATTCGTCCTCGTCCTTGCCCCAGATCGCATCGGCCTTTTTTCGTAACACCAATAATGCGGCTGTTTCAGCTAAGGCTTTTTCTTTACGACGAAGGTCTTTTTCAAGGTTTTTTATTTTTTGTTTATCTGAACGCATTTGTTCTTTGAGCTGTTTTTGTTGTTCTTCATGGTGAATATTGGCCTGTAAACACGCGGCTTTCCATGAATGAACTTGCTCAACAAATAACCCTTTTTCTCGACAATATTCAGCCAGTTCAGCGCTATTCATTGCTGATGTTTTGAGGACGACTGTAAACTTATCTTCTGACGTCCATTGTTCTGTATTTTTACCATCTCCGGGCACGACATTTCCACCTGATTTCGATTGCTTGCGCCAATTATACAAGCAGGCTTCAGAAATACCGGTTTCTTTTGAAAGTTGGGATACGGGTGTGTTAATCGGCGGCATCATTTTCTTGATGACGGCCTCTTTTCGTTCCGGTGAATAGTGTTTCATTTCTCATTTCTCTTTCCGCTCCCTGAATTGTTTGAAATTTAGACGGGACAACTATCGTGACACAGGGGGATCCGTTGGAACGCTTCATCCAGGCTCACTCTTGCTAAATTTTGACGCGTAGATGGGATTTTTTTAACGCTTGATTCAGGGATATTAGAAGGTGTAGAAAGATTTGTAAGCTGATCTTTTTTTTCAATGTTAAGCGTTATATCATTTGAATCATAGAGTCCCCAACTAGTGAGTATCAGCGCAATAATAATTGCAAAAAAAATATATTGATAACGAAATAAGTTAATCATCTCTTCCTAATAATATAATTTTTAACTTCAAGCACCAAATAACATTCGAAAAAACGCTTGTCGATCTCGTAGGTTGGGGTAAA
>CAZWUO010000075.1:0-15199 GCA_964636675.1 uncultured Ectothiorhodospiraceae bacterium | reverse complement strand
GGGCGTAAACTCGTTGAATACGGCAATCGAGAAAAACTAATGCGTTTGCGGCTCGCCGAGAATTGGTGGGGAGCATCACCCAGCGGGGGTATCAGACACCATGGTCATTATTATCCAGCCTGCCGTGGAAAATGTTTTCCTATCTTACCGTTTATGCTTAAAGGCTTGTCGGTAGGTGATTTTAAACTATCGGGTGGCAATATCGCGGTGCGTTGGCCTGAGCTGGTGTATGAGGATGAGGTTTTGTTAGTCGTGCATAAACCTAGGGGCTTGCTGTCGGTGCCGGGCAAAGAAATTCGTGACTCCGTGTTAACCAGACTACAGGGTCGTTATCCACAGGTGGAGCGACTTTTATTGGTGCATCGATTGGACTTTGCAACCTCTGGCCTGTTATTAGTGGCAAAAAATTTATCGGCCCATAAGGCCTTGCAAAAACAATTCTTGCAACGCGTGGTGGAAAAACGCTACGTGGCGATAGTGTCTAAGTCACTGCCAAAGGATCGTGGTCGTATTGAGCTTCCGTTGCGCGTGGATGTGCTCGATAGACCGCGACAAAGAGTGTGTTTCGCGCACGGGAAAGTCGCTCAAACGGAGTGGCAGGTGATTACACGAAACGCGGATTGCACGCGAGTCTATTTTTATCCAATAACAGGCCGTACCCATCAATTGCGCATACATGCAGCCCATAAAGACGGCTTAGCCGCACCGATCGTTGGTGATGAATTATATGGCAAGCCCGCCAATCAATTGTTACTGCACGCAGAACGTTTGTGTTTTACCCATCCGGTGTCGCGACGGCGGATGGAAATGCAAATACCAGTACCATTTTGATCGTGTTGTGAGGATGTAAGTTGTTTGTAAACAATTGTTGAAATCCGACGTGCAAATAGAAATTCTTATGGAGTTAATTTATAAATGTCAAAAATTGAATTCTCAAAAGAGGAAAAAAATATTATTATTCAAAAAATTCAGCGCTATTTTTGTGAAGAGCTAGATCAAAAAATTGGTCAGTTTGATGCAGACTTTCTTTTAGATTTTGTTTCTGAAGAATTAGGGTCGTATTATTACAATCGAGGTTTATATGATGCGCAAACTATTTTAGAAGCTCGGTTAGAAAACTTTGCCGAAGCGATCTATGAAATAGAGAAACCAACGGAGTTTTTGCGCTAGCAGTGTTTGGTAAATATGAAAGTATTTATTAAACCTAAATTCTGCAGTTGAGCAACATGAGGCATCGTTAAACGGCGGATTAAAAAACGAATGAGCTTGTTTGTCGAATTTACTCAGAGGATGAGGGCGCTACGCCATGAATAGCGCCGTTGCGAATCGTTGTAATAGCAGGCTATTCCGCCTCATCGCGTCTTGCTCTTCACATTTATAAATGCACTCTGCATGCCGTCCAACTGCGGATTCTAGGTTAAACTCAGAAAAATTGAAGCGGTTCTTAAATCAATTAATTTTTGTGATTTCGACCGCTACAGTAAGCCGGTGTTTGCCCATGCTATTGGTATAGCCGGTTAACGGAGCTAGGTCGTTATAGTCTCGACCATAGCCTATTTCAATGTAGTTTTTGTCGACGATTTTGTTATTCGTCGGGTCGAAGTCAATCCAAGCATATTGTGGGTCGTAAACTGAAATCCAAGCATGTGATGCATCGCAGCCAATGGGGTATCTCTTTTCACTGTCGATCTTAGTGTCTATATACCCACTGACATAACGCGCTGCTATACCGAGTGAGCGTAAACAACTAATCGCTATGTGTGAAAAATCTTGACAGACTCCTCTGCGGGAATGAAATGCTTCAATGGCCGGGGTGTTTACATTGCTCGCATTCGGGGCATAGGTGAAATCAGAATATATCTGTTTAATCAATAATTCGGTATTTTTCAATATGGAATAATCTTCGCGGAATATTTTGTTCGCGTAATTTTTAAAGTCCGAGTTTATTGAAACATAATCCGATGTTCCCATAAATGTTTGCAGTCTTGATTGTGTAATGGTATCAGCTGTGTATGGTTTCCAACTCGGCGCAGCATTGAAATCAATACTTTTTCTTGCAAACGCAGTAACCACATGGTTGGCGGCAATGTTTAAGCGCTGAAATTTTCTATTGAGTTCATATTGAAAAATAATATTTCCATATTGATCAATTGATTTAGTGCTGCGGCTAATGGGCGGGTTAATGACAATTTGGCTGAAATCAACTTGCTGATAGTGACAGGTACGTGGCGAAAGTCGAGTCGCTATCACTCCGATTTTTGCCGGATGTGCAAAAGTATACTCATTGTTATGGGTAATTCGATATTGGTGCAAAATACTTTCGGGGTTATTCATAGTTAATAATGCCGGTGTTTATCCCAGCTCAGTCGTTTATAGAGTTGGGTGTATTATAAGCACAGTTTTTGTTCTGAGGTGTGGTGAATATTACACTCTCACGCTTTATTATAGGATAGGCTATATTGCAAACGTGAGAAGCAAATGTCACTGATCTGATGGTGTTTAAATATTGTTCAGAGTGAGAGAGTGTGTGTGAGAGAGTGTGTGAGAGTGAGTTGGCAAGTTGAAGATTGTTACTGCGGTGTTGAGATGGGCTACCGGCGGCACCGTGGTTTAGATAGAACGTCGTGACTCAATAGAACGTTGTGACTTGATAAAAAGTCGTGCCCAATTATACAGATGTGAATAACATGAGTAGAGGATATTAAGATGCGAGTGTTCAAACCCCTACAATTGAGTCTGCAAACCAAACCATTGCAATGGAATAAAAAAAACCATTTAGTAGTGACAGTACTGCTGGGTTTTCCTTTTGATTCTGCCAAAGATGTTTTACTCGAGCAGGATCTATGGGCATTCTTGCCGGATGAACTCGGTAACGACGGTATGCTTGATGCCAATATGCCAAAACCCCAGGGCGAAACCGTGGTGTTTGGAAATTATTACGCGCCGGAAGGCAAGCCGGTAACCGCTGACCGTGTGAAACTAAAAATGGGATCGATTAATAAGGAACTTGTCGTTGTTGGTCATCGTTATTGGGGAGGGCTAGCGGGTCCTTCTGCACCCGAGCCATTTAAACAGTTGTCGCTGAGTTATGAATATGCCTTTGGCGGAAAGGATAATCCAAAAAATCCAAGCGGCAAAGGCATGGATAAAATCGATGTGTTTGGTGAAATGCGTTTGCCGTTGCCGAATATAGAAAATCCCAAGCAATTAATAACTGCCAAGTCGCAGCGTCCGAACCCTGCGGGTTTTAGACCTCTGGATATGACGTGGCAACAGCGGGCAAGTAAGGCAGGGACTTATGACAAAAAATGGTTAGAAGCGTATTTTCCGGGTTTGGCTCCCGATATGGACTGGAATTATTTTAATACGGTTGCGCAAGATCAGTGGATCGATGGATTTTGGAACGGCGACGAATCCTTTCAGTTGCTCAACATGCATCCTGATAAAGTGCAGCTTAATGGGAAATTACCGGGTTTTCGTACACGTTGCTTTGTCGAGAAAAAAAATGCGCACGGAAGTTTGTTCACTGAAATTGAAATGCAAGCGGAAACCACCTTTTTATTTCCACATATTGAAACAGGGGTTATTTTGTACCGCGGTAGCATAGAAGTAAAAGAAGATGATGCGACGGATGTCGCGCAACTTTTATTAGCTTATGAAGATCTTGCACAGCTGCCACGTGCTGAAGAGTACTACCAAGAGGCGTTATATAATCGCTTAGATGAAAGCAAAACATTTAAGTACATGATGTATACCAAAGATATTATCCCCGATTCTGAGCGTTGTGGCTTTGCGCGTATGTTAGATGAGGCTGGTAAAGACGGTGATAGTGAATTATCTAAAAATCTAGAAGTGAGAGTTGCAGCAGAAAAAGAAAAAGCATTGGCGAGCATTGAGCAGCAGAAACAAAAATTAGCTGAGCAACTTTCGGCCAGTGGAATAGACCCCGCTCCGCATTTAGCAAAGTTTGATGGCAAACAAGATCAGGCTCCAGATGATCCGCATGTGAAAAAGATTTTGGAAACCATGGAGAAATTACTGCCGGGATCATCCACTGGAAATAGTGCAGATGTGAAATTGGAAGATGCTGATTTCAGTCAATTTGATGTCTTGACCAAACAAATGGACGAAATGGCCGCGGCTAAAAAAGAGGAAGCTAAAGAACAACTTAAAAAGTTGATAATCCAAGTAGAAGGGACGAAAGCAGAAGACAAAGTACGCCAGCAAGTAGAGCAAGCCTTGGTGAATATAGATGCAAAACCCTTATTACCTAGGCCCGCTAATAACGAAGCATTAGACCATTTGCTCGCGCAAATAGAAAAAGTTGAAGAAATTAGGCAAAAAATGCGTGCTCAAGGACTCCCCGAACAGGATTGGCCGGTTATCGATGTTGATATTCTTCAAGTTACCCAGAACATGGAAGAAGCTAATATAAAGCTAAAAAAAATGTATCAAATGGGTGCGCATAATGTCGTAGGAAGACCACCTCACGAGCTGCCTATGGATATTGTGCAAGCCCGTTTTGAAAAAAAATTGCAGCAAGGTGAGTCACTGGTTGGAGAGGATTTTTCGGGTGTTGATATGTCAGGCCTTGATTTATCAGGCCAGGATTTATCGGAGTGCTACTTAGAGTGTGTAAATTTTACGAATACCCAATTGGTTTCTGCAAATTTAACCGGCGCGATTATTACCCACGCAAATTTAAGTAATGCGGACTTAACTAAAGCTAATTTGCAGCAAGCAAATTTAGGTTCTAGCATACTTATCGGTGCTCGATTGCATGCGGTTAATTTAAAAAATGCAGTGTTGAGCAAGTCTGACCTAACGGATGCCCAATTGACGCATAGCAATTTAGAAGAAGTCGATTTTCTCGAGGCAAAAATGGCAGGCATAGATATGAGTGGCTCGACGACTACCGCGGCTAATTTTCTGGAGATGAATTTGTCAGGCGCTAAATTTGTTGGCAGCATTATGCGGGAATGCAATTTTTTGCAAAGTCAGCTTGAGGGGGTAGACTTTTCACAAGCGGATATTTCAGGTTCCAATTTTGTCGAATGTCAGTTAAATAACTCCAAGTTTGTAAATGCTAATATGCACAATGTGAGATTTCCCAGTGATTGTTCGTTGCGCGACTGTGATTTTAGGCATGCAAAATTAGATAAGGCTAATTTTCGCGAGGTTGATGCAGAAAATAGCCTATTTGAAGAATCTACATTTCATCAAGCCGATTTTAGTGGCGCGAATTTGCAGCATACTAAGTTTTATGGGGCGCAAGGAAAAGGTTCCCTATTTATGAAAACGAATCTAGGATATGCTGATTTTTCTTCGGTAAATTTAATGGAAGGGTCTTTAATGCACGCCCGTCTTACTGGTGCGAATATGTCTTATTCCAATTTCTATGGCGTTGAGTTCATGAATGCCACGGTAGGGGGCACTGATTTTACCGGCGCTAATCTTGATCAAACCAAGCTTGAAAACTGGAGGCCTCAGAAATGACGAGTGCGCGATTGAGCAAAGAAGAATTGGTCAAGCTCGTTAAGGGTGGGGAGTTGATCGCTGAACGAGACTTATGTGAAGGTGATTATAGTAGAGCGGATTTGGCGGGCGGAATTTTTAATCAGGTTGATTTTAGCAAGGCTAACTTCCACGCGACAAATATGACACAAAGCAGCTTTGTTGAATGTGTATTTTGTGATGCTGATTTTTCTAAGGCCGTACTTAAAGAGGCTAGTTTTATAAACTGTGATTTTAGCAGAGCTAATTTTGTTGAGTCAGCGATGGCTGAGGCTAACTTTATCGAAGGCGATTTTAACCATGCCAATATGCGCAAGGCTGATCTTTCACAGGCTAGCTTTGTTGAGCCTGATTTATCCAAGGCTAATTTGAGCGCCGCAAATCTAAGTTTTACGAGTTTTTTGGATGCTGATATGTCGCATGTGGTGCTTGTGCGAACTCTGATGGATAGAACCAATATTATTGAGGCAAACCTCGAAGGTGCGAATCTAAGAGACGCTATTATTAAGCAGTGTGTATTTCAAGGGCCGATTCTTAAAGATCGAGATTTTTCCGGGATGAATTTATCCATGTCTCAATTCAGATCGGCTGATTTAAGCGGCTGTGATTTTACCAAGGCGAATTTAGTGCAAACGAATTTTATGGAGGCAAACTTAAGCGGTGCAAAGTTTGATCGTGCAAATGCAAACCTAGCCATATTTTATGGCAGTAAAATGCTAGGAGCGAGTTTGAAATCTGCGCAACTCGAGCAAGCGAGTTTTAATGCATGCGATTTAAGAAGTGCTGATCTTAGTGGTGCAAGATTAACGCAGGCACAATTTGCTGAAGCAAACTGTGAATCCGCTAATTTTTCAGGCACAGATTTGACCTATGCTGATCTATCACATGCAAATCTGCGCGGTGCAGATGTCTCAAATAGCCATTTAATGCGTACTAATCTACACGCATGTAAGGAAGGTAACACACTCTGGAGCGGATCTCTGAAAAAATGGGCCTTAGGTCTCGATGAAAAAAGATTAAAGGCGGAGCAGTGGAAACCTAAGCCAAAAAATAAGCCCTGAAACAAGTCTTTAAAATGGAGAATGATAATGTTAGCTGAAAACCTAAGTCCTGTTGTCGAGGATACAAAGATTGTTATTGAATATGCCACCGTGCAAGGCGTAGGTGAGAATAACAGCCAATTTGTTGTGCAAAGTACAGCAGGGTATGTTGTTGCTAAACGCGCGTTTAGTTGTGTTATACAGCCTGAGGCTGGAGATACCGTGATGGTCAGTCGAGATAAAAACAAACAATGTCATATTTTGGCGATTATTGATCGGGTTACGGGCAACACGGCGACCTTCGGATTCGACGGTGATATTAATTTGCACTCAAGAAACGGCAAAGTGTCAGTTACCGCCGGTGAATCGATTAATATCGCGGCGGTGGAAAAAGTGACACTATTCGCTGAACATACTGACATTATTGCCAAAAAAGGTTTGATCAATATCGAACAACTCTCTGCCGTGGGCAAAGAACTCAATAGTCACATGGGGCGAGTGAAAGTTTTTGCGCATTCGATTGACACCGTGGCTGACCGCGTGACGCAATATTTAAAGAACTCTTTTAGAATAATAGACGGAGTTGATCAAACCAGGGCGGGAGAAATGTTGAGCACGATTAAGAATTTGTTTTCTTTACGCGCACGCCAAGCTGCGGTGCTGGCCAAAAAAGACATGAAGATTGATGCTGAACGCATCCATATGGGTTAGGAGAAAAGTATGTTCGCAAATTGTCAAATGGGTGGAGTGAGTAACGCAATGCCCGATGTGTGTAAAACCCCGGCGCCACCGGCTTCGCCGATTCCAATTCCGTACCCTAATATTGCAATGGGGCCTACGGCTTTGCCGCCCACTGCATGTTTAAAAGTCCTGCTTACCGCTGGGCCAGCACATAATTTGATGACCACGATACCGATGAGTAACGGTGATAATGCCGGTGTCATAGGTGGGGTGGCATCGAGCATGGTCATGGGGCCTTGCCGACATACCATGGGATCAACGAATGTACTCTATGGTGGAAGCCCTGCAACTAAAATGACTAGCATGACGGGACAGAACGGCATGAGTATGAATGTTCCAGGAACCACGCTTGCGCCTGCGCAGATAAAAGTAATGTTGATGCGTTAGATTTTTTTGCTTGCGAGATCAGTGCACGATTTATATTTAAGGTCGCCGCTAGATAAAACGAGAGGATATTATGAACCCAGAATTTATTTTCCAAACAGCAGCACTCTCTGATGGGAATGTAGAAGTGATGAGTTTTCACGGTGAGGAGGGCATATCTCAGCTTTATCGCTACGAGATTCAGCTAAAAGCACCTATTGATTTCGATATTGATATTGATGTCTTATTGGGTGAAAGTGCGTGTTTTATGATTAATCACGGCGACGAAGAAAAAAAAATACATGGCATATTATCAGAGTTTGATATTCGCAAGGTAACGGCGAATGAGATTTATTATTCTGCGGTATTAGTACCAAGCTTGTGGAAGTTATCTACGTATAAAACGAATGAAATTTATTTACATAAAACAGTGATTGAGATTGTCAAAGAAGTATTAGGAAATGCCGGTTTTGATTTAGAAAATATGGCGATTTTTATGGCTCAGGATGCTGATTTTCCTAAACGTGAATACACCTGTCAGTTCAGAGAATCGGATTTTGATTTTATCAGTCGAATTCTCGAGCACGAAGGTATTTACTATTATTTTACGCAAGAAGACGATGTAGAAAAAATTGTTTTTGCGGATGATGCTGAATATGTTGATATCGAAAATGCAGACATCCATTTTAGCTTAAACCCGAGCAAAAAAAATACATTAGATACGATTAATGCATGGGAGTCGCGGAATCGTAGCATAGCGGCTAAGACTTCGGTGCGCGATTATAACCCTGAGCAGCCGTCGTTAGATATTTTTGGGTCTAAGGCAATGGATGAAAATGGCTTTGGTGAAAATTATTTATATGGAGAGAATGTTTCCGAGCCAGAAAATGCTGCAAGACTTGCAATTATTCGCGCAGAAGAGTTAATCCAGGGGAAGCGTACATTTCTCGGCTCAGGTAATGCACTTAAGATGTTGGCTGCATCAGGTTTAGTTTTTAATTTACAAGGATATCCTTACCCTAAATTTAATAATCAAGCGTATGTATTAACCCAGATTAAACATCGCGGCAGCATACCTAACGTGCAGCTGATTGAAGGGGAGGAATCTACTGCGGTTTATCAAAATGAATTTTTTGCGTTGGCAAGGAATGTACAGTTTCGTCCATTACGCAATACTCCGCTACCAAAATTCCACGGTACTATGACCGCATTTGTTTACGCAGAAGCAGTAACAGGTGTGGCTGAAGTCGATCCACAAGGGCGTTATCGTGTACATTTGCCTTTTGATCGTGCTGATGGTGGTAAAGAAAGCAATGATCCAGATCGTAAAGCAAGTGCTTGGGTTCGCATGGCGCAGCCTTATGTCGGTGAAGACGAAGGAATGTATTTCCCGTTAAAGGGAGGCACCGAAGTTTTGCTCACGTTTATTAATGGAGATCCCGATAGACCCGTGATCACCGGGGCTATTCCAAATACTTCAACGCCTTCATTGATGACGCCTGATACCGGGCATTTATCCACGATTAAAACGCCGGGTGGTTTAGCGATGGAGTCCCATAGTGGGTCTTATTCGTTTAAAAGTATCCCGTTAAATCAACATGCGAATTCCCCCAATGCATCTGCCGATCTGGATGGTGACGGTGTTGTTGGCGAAGATGATCCATTAGTTATGGCAAAAAATTATGGACCTGATGAAAATATTGCAGCCAATAATGCAGGCTATTTTACGGCGCATCAATATTGGAGTACTCCACAAGAATCAAATGTCAGTCAATTTCCGTTTACCAAGATGAATGATTACGGGGTAGCAAATTCTACCGGTGATACGATTGCCTTAGTTGATGAAGAGGTGGATGTAGAGGCCCATATAGATAGAGCAACTGGCCCTGTGTATGTGCATCATGTCGGGAGCACATTTGCGTATCCAGAGCAAGAACATGTTTACTTTTGCGGTACTTTCCATGAAGATTTTCACGTGGATGATTTGGGAGTCATGGGCAAAAAACGCGCGCGAAAACCCGACGGGACCATGGATTTTGCGGCGGGAGTCATTGATAAAACGGCAGATGACCCACAAGGCCCAGACCCTGAGGTATTTCATTTCCCAGAACCTGGCGGTGATGCAACTCAACGATTAGCGACAGAGTCAGATACAGAATTTGCCGCGAGATTTCCGCCCAACAGAAAGCGTGGCGTTTCTGAAGATAAGCGCTGGGGTGATCAAATGTTTTTTGCGTGGGGGAGGGTGTTTTCATGGGCTGGAGGTCCGGAAATGGGCAGCGGTGGTTCGCAAGGACAGTTCAACTACGGGAATGGTTATACCGAAAATCTTGTCATCCATATGGCTGGAACGGCTAAATCTTTGGGCTATGAAGATTCTGATGATATCAAAGACCAAATGGAATATAGCAAAAGTGGGTGGGCGCCTGATGCACCTGGGGGATTGACAGGTGCATTTGGCATTGCCAACCGATGGGCGAAAGAGAAGGTAGATATCGCCCAACAGTGGATAGATGATACCTTGCCCGATGCCACTCATGAGTGGATTGGGTTTCGCCAATCCATAGAGTCCGATGTGATCGAAGCCCTTGCTGATCAGCGAAAGTTATATCCTGGAACCACGGTGGTCGATAAAACTTATGGCGGTGTTTATTCGTATCACCTGGGTTTGGCGGTGGATATTCATCAAGGGCATTCAATCTCTAAAACCTATGGCGATTCTGAAGAGTATGTAGATGGTGATTCGGAAACTGTCGTAAAAGGCGATGCTCACGAAACCATTTTTGGTGACTCCCTTACATTTTATATGGGTGCTCAAAGCAATGTAGGCATAGGACTTGAAAACAATATGGCGCTTTCGGGGGTTAATAATATGACTCTCGGGTTGGCCAATGATATTTTTGTGGGAGGCGATAGTGAAATAAAGCTATCTGTCTCAAATTCAATGCATTTTGGGATTGAAACGGGGATTCAATTGGCTGGGTTTTTAAAATATACCGGTGGTTTTGGTATCGATAAAACCTCTGCACGACTGGATGATAGCGATATACAGATGGAAAATGTAAAAATGCAGTTAAAGAACCAAAAATTGCAACTAAGCTCGCTCAAAGTTGACTTGCGCAGGCAGGGGGTTTCAGTGACGAATATTAAGCTAGATATAATATCTTGAGCGCGAAGCATCGACAAAAATGTCAAAGAAAAAATTTCTTTCCTGTGCCGAAGAGTTCGTGGGTGAGATACATGCGGCTTTTCCCTTGGCTGTAAAATGCGATGAGCCTCTGATGAATGTATTTCACCTGGTAGAAGAAAGTCGTTGGTTTTATTATTTAAACCATGTTGCCAAGTTTCGGGTTGATGTTAACACGGCCGCGCAAACAGAAGGCATTACTCACTCCTATGGCAGCGCTGCAAAAATAGGCATCAATACGGCATTTCATACACCCGGAACCGTCGTGCATGAGCTGCTGCATTATCATAGTCATTATCATTTTCGGGCGAATTTTAGTGCGGTGTTGAATGAAGGCGTGACCGAGTTTTTTACCCGCAAAGTAATGAAACTCGGTAGTGGCGCCAGAACGAACATGATGGGTGAAGGTGATATATATGCAAAAGAATACGCGATGATTAAAGCGCTATTGGTGAATGGATGCGTTGTTGATCGATTATCTCCTGCTTATTTTTTGGGTGATTTAACGGCGATTAATGAAATAAAAAATGCCCCATCATTTTGTACGAATGAAGGTGTTGAAAATGCGGTTATTGTGCATGCCTGAGTTTTCTTCTTCGAATACACTCTATTGAGGCAAAATAAAGCCCGTTTACTAAAGACGGAAAGGCTTTAACTTGTTGAATGTCAGTGATAAATTATCTATCTTTTGAATTATGCTGTCTTAGGCCGAAAGAGTAATAAGAGCTGGATTTTTCCATTCATCAGGTCTTGGCGCTATTAACGAGAAGCATCCAAGAATACCCGGTGTTGTCCGGCATATAGCATGCTACTATTTATACTTAAGCTTTCAGGTCGCTACTCAGTATCGTTATTTGCCTGTTCGAGTATAATAATTAATCAAAAACTAAAAATTAATAGCACTTCTTATAAAAACAAGCCTCATAGTAGAGGCGTGTATACGTTTGTTGTGTGTACTTTGGTATTTTGACAACGTTAAACGTTAAGGTCTATTTGCAATAGATTGATCCAAAAAGAATTATTCATTGGAATGAATAGGTGTTTTCAGTTTTAAACCATGTGGGCAATGTAATGATAAAAAAAAGTATGATGGTGTTAACGATTCTAATGTGTTCGATGACGGGGGTGTTTTCTGCTACCTCGGTTACACCTTTAGTTCCGTTGCCTAAACATGCCTTGAGCGCAACCATAATCACTCAGCTCATTGATCGCTATCATTACAAAAGTACTCAACTCAATGATGCTCAGTCTGGCATTATCTTAACGCACTATATTGATAATATGGATCCAAGCCGCAGTATTTTCACGCTTGAAGATGTTAATTCGTTTAATCGTTTTAAGACACGCTTGGATGATGCTTTGTTAAAAGGAGATTTAAGTCCCGCATATGTCATCTTTAGACTCTATAATCAGCGGCGTGTTGAACGTGCAGAATATGCATTACGCCGGTTGCAAGAGTCTTTCGATTTTACCCGTGATGAAACCTATTTTTTTGATCGAAGCGAAGCGCCTTGGGCAGAAGACAAAAAAGCATTAGATGAATTATGGCGTAAACGGGTTAAGAACGACGTGCTCAGTTTGTTATTAGCTAACAAAACAGATGACGAAATTAAGAAAACCCTGGGTAAACGGTATGCACGACTAAAAAATGAATCCTCGCAATTTAATTCTGAAGATACCTATGAGTTTTTCATAAATACTTATTTAAGAAGCGTTGAACCTCACACCGGTTATTTTTCACCACGTGCTTCGGAAAACTTTAAGATCAATATGAGCTTATCGCTAGAAGGGATTGGCGCAGTATTGCAAACGATCGATGAGCACACCGTGGTGCAACGTATTGTAACCGGTGGCCCTGCCGATTTAGCCGGTGAATTACATGCTGAAGATCGAATTATTGGTGTTGCACAGGGTGACGATGGAAGTATCGAAGATGTTGTGGGTTGGCGTATAGATGACGTTGTTGATTTGATTCGAGGCCCCAAGGGGTCGAAGGTTCGATTGCAAATTCTTGCTAAAGACACTGGTCTTGATGGGCCGAGTAAAGAGATTATGATTTCTCGAGACCGGGTTAAGCTGGAAAAACAGCAAGTAAAAAAATCGATTATTGAGCTACCTAATGGGCATAGAAAAGCCCGGATTGGGGTCATTACTATTCCTATGTTTTATGTTGATTTTGATGCCGCTGATCGTGGCGACAAAGATTATAGGAGCACCACGCGTGATACACGCATGGCACTCGAAGAGCTGCAAGCCGAAGGTATCGATGGCTTAATCGTGGATTTACGGGGCAACGGAGGAGGTTCTTTAGCCGAGGCCGTTTCCCTGACGGGTTTGTTTATTCGATCTGGCCCGGTGGTACAGGTGCGCGAAAAAACAGGTAAGCTAGAGCTAAAAAAAGATGAGGATCGTAGTATTGCCTATATTGGGCGATTAGCCGTGTTAGTTGATCGTTTTAGTGCTTCTGCTTCTGAAATATTTGCGGGCGCAATGCAAGATTATGGTCGTGGTATTGTCGTAGGGGAGCCCACTTTTGGTAAAGGCACGGTGCAATCAGTGATTGATTTGAATCGCTTCGTTAAGCGTAAAGATTATGCACTTGGCAAGTTGAAAATCACGATGGCGCAATTTTTTAGAGTGAATGGCGAAAGTACCCAGCATCGTGGTGTGATTCCGGATATTATTTTTCCGACTGCGGTGGAAAGTGATGATCAAGGGGAACGTTCCCTGGAAAATGCTTTGCCTTGGGCTAATATTTCTGCGGCGAAATTTACCCCGTTTAATAGTTCAGTTGCTGATCTAAGTCATATTAAGTCACAACATGAGGCGCGTGTTAAAAGCGATAGTGGATTTATCTATCTCGTAGAGCAAGCTGAGGTGCAACGCAAGATATTGAATAAAAAGCAAGTGACCCTGCTGAAAGTGCAGCGCCAGATTGAACGAGAAAAGCTGGAAACTGAGCAACGTGAACGCTTGAATAGTTTTCGAATCTCGCGCGGACTAAAACCCCAAAAGAAAGATGAAGACTCCGAAATTTCAAAGGATTCCCGAGAAAAATTATCCGAAGAGTTGGATGAAATTGAACTCAGGGAGACCGCCGCAATACTTGTCGATGTTATGAAAATACCGCTGCTGGGTAAAGATAAGCTCTCGTTGCAAGAATTGTCACATTCTAATAGATAGAAATGTATTTCATTCTCTAGGTTAACAATATTTGTCGATTCGTTTAACAGTCCCAACGGCGACTTCAGTCTGCTGCCACACCTCGTTCGGCGTTAGTCTGAGGTGTGATAGCAGTAGCGGAATGTATTGTTAGTTGTTATGACTGCCATCGCAAAATGGCGCATTCCCGGTTTTCCTACAGCCGCATAAATAAGCGGTTTCCGTTTTTTTAGCGGTAAACTCAGTTGGTAAAAAATCTGTGCCCTGATGAGCACCATCACAGTAAGGCTGATTTTTACTCTTGCCGCAAGCACACCAATGATAAGTTTTCCCTTGCTCCACATCGACTGGGTAAGGGGCGTTTTGGGGGTTTACTGGTTCAGACATGACTTTCTCCTTGATAGATACCGCGTTAATAAAATTTTTTTGTAACTATTCACTTTGTTCTCATTTTGCTTTCTAAATGATCAGCAAAAAATGTAGGGTGGATAAGTGAAACGCATCCACCGTCTTACCATCTAAGGACAGAAGGTGGATGCGCTGAGCTTATCCCCCCTACTTATAGCACTCACCCCATCCAACTGAGGATTTGAGATGAGATAATACCATCTGAGCTGGAGGCATTATCAAGCTTGCTAAAAGAAAAATAAATATCCATTATAGGAACTTATTGTTCGTTATTTAGCAACAAAAGGGAGTTCAATGAACCGTTTGGAGAATATGGCTAGTTTTGTTCGGGTCGTGGAAGTGGGCAGTATTAGTGGTGCAGCGGATAAACTGGGTATCGCAAAGTCCGTCGTTAGTCGGCGTTTAAAAGAGTTAGAGGCGCATTTGGGGGTCGAGCTCTTCCATCGCACCACCCGTAAAATGAATCTGACTGACACTGGGCGCGCTTTCTTCCATCAATCTGTACGAATCTTAGAGGATGTGCTCGAGGCCGAGCTTACAACCTCACAAGCGCACGGTGAATTGCAAGGCAGTCTCAAGCTTGCATTGCCCTTGAGTTTTGGCCTTATGCATCTAGGCCCAGCCATCAATGCTTTTACCCAAGAACACCCGCTCATAGAATTTGATCTCGATTTTAATGATAGGGAAGTGGATCTCATGCAAGAGGGCTTTGATCTCGCTATTCGCATCGCTAAGCTGCGAGATTCCAGCTTAATCGCCCGTCGGCTTGCGCCCATTCAGCTTG
>CAZWUO010000074.1:4210-15433 GCA_964636675.1 uncultured Ectothiorhodospiraceae bacterium | reverse complement strand
CCAAAGCCCAAAGTGCGCCAAGATAAGAGGCAACGGCAGTGGTTCGTTTGCCTTTTTCGATATCAGACATGACATAGCGAGATATACCAACACGCTCTGCCAAGTCCTCAAGCCGCATTTTACGGCGTAGGCGAGCGGTGCGGATATTTCTGCCAAGTCGTAGCAGGGTTTCTTCTACGGCGGCTGGCGGTGCTATAGCGGCTTTGCTGGTTTTTGCCATGTTTCTTCCCCTGTCTCTTTCTATGCCTCATTGAGTCCACTTTAATCAGTGATATGTTGCCTCAATTCAACATATAACTTTAAATAATGGGGGTCAACTTAATCATGCTATCTTGTGTCGAATTGACTCAACATATATGGTTTATAAGTTGATCTAATTACCCAAAATTAATCTCATACTTAGTGCTTCGGCCACCGCCAATCTGTTTTAGCGCACCAATATCTGATAAAAATTTAAGATCACGAGTGGCTGTGGCGGTTGATGTTTTGGTTATTGCTACATATTTTTTTGCACTCATGCCACCTTCAAATCCTGAAACGCCAGCATCAAGCATTCTACGGATTACTGTTAGATGACGGTCGTTGAGCTGGTCTTTATACCTATCAAAGAATTTGGTTTTATTTAGAATGAATTCGATATTTTCTTCTGCTCTTATCTGAGCGTCTAATACAGCATTTGATAAATAGATAATCCAATCGGTAATTTCATTGGATTTTTGCGCGTTCTTCAAAGCATCATAATATTTTTTCTTTTTAGCTTCGATAGCTTCGGAAAGGCTTAATAAGATGGGGCGACCAAGATTTTGTGATAATGCTTTTTCGGAAATTGCTCGACCGATACGACCGTTACCATCTTCGAAAGGGTGTATGCTCTCAAAATATAAATGAGCAATGGCGGAACGGATAACGGGGTTTTTAATCTCGTCTTCTCCGTCAGGGGCTGTTCGGTTGAACCAGCCAATAAAATGAGCCATTGCTTCTGGGATATTATTTGAGGGTGGGGCTTCAAAATGAATTTTCCATTTTCCAATAGGGCCAGATATAACTTGCATAGGCTCTTCATGGATTCGCCACATCCCAATATCCATTTTTCTACGCTGTCCACCCAGCAACATTTCATGCCATTGAAAAAGTTTTTTTTCGGTTAATGGCTCTTGGTATGAATGACGAACATCGACCATAAGATTGGCCACACCCTTGGTGCGTCGGTCGACTGTTGGCGTAGTCTCTGAATCTAACCCAAGATTATGACGGATGGATGACATTACGTCTGAACGGCTTAGATACTCCCCCTCAATCTCCGAAGTCTTAATGGCTTCAGAAACCATAAGGTCAATAATCGCATCGGTTTGCATATTGTCAGGTAGAGTTTTGAGGATACCCCCAACCTGTCCGGCTTTCTCTGCAAAAGCAAATAGAATGTCCTGCACAACAGAAACGTTATACTTAAAATCAGGCCAGTCAGGCTGTTGCCAATTATACTTCATGATTTGAATATAAGGTCTATTCAAATCAAAATCAATAAAATAATGATCTGAATAGGCGGGTAATCAAATCATTATAGAGGAGTGCGCCGGTTAAGTGACCGGATTTATTTGGTGTTAATGCGGTATAAATAATGTATTTACTATGATATACCCGTGGCGTTTGAGATTTAGGCTTTTAGTGAGCGTCATATTCGTTTCATCGGCCACCTCTTGAGTTAAGGTTTTACCTTACACTGGGTGTCTATTTTAACAGGGGATGCTCAAACAAAATATCAGTCATTTTTACTGATAAGGCTGGCAAGAAACTTCGTAAAAGGAACGATATCTTGATTAACGCTAGCTATCTCTAGTGCGTCCATATATTCATCGCGTCTTTCAACGGGAATGACAATCCAAGAATATCCGCCTGCCGCTAGCATGGCGTTCATTAAGAATCTTCCTGTTCGGCCATTGCCATCGATGTATGGGTGGATATAAACAAATATAAAATGACCTAAGACAACTCGTACTGCAGGATTTTCTTCTTTTTGTAATAACTCGAAAAATGCAGGCATTAAATCGCGTACTGCGCTGTAATTTGCTGGGGTATGCATGGATTTGCGAATGTAAGCTGGGCGGTTTCTATAACCTGCAAGATCAGCGTATTGGATAATACCGGCTACTACGCTTGCGCTAAATAATTCGCGAACCCATTTTCCATGGTCTTCATCGGCAACTATGCTGGGGTTTTCTCCGGCCAGTATTCTTTTGATGCTGTTTTTTACTGCTTGAAAAGCTTGCCAATAGCCTCTTGCTGCTAAGGCATTCTTATGTTCGTTGTCTTCTTCTTTATTATCTGGATTCCAATTGCCAGAACGAACTCGTTCTATAAGTCCTTCGTTAACTCGATATCCTTCGATAGATAAGGAATGATAGGCATCTGTGGCATAGATATCGTCTATTTTTTTTATATAAGCATTTATGTCGCTGATTTTTTCGGGCGATGCTGGGAAGTTTTCTGCGATAGGTTGCCTAAAGCTTTCCCACATCAGACGAAGGCGATTAATGTAAGGGGAAGTTTCATTATTGCCAAAGGTAAATGCAGGCTTGTCTTCAAATGGGTTTACTTCGTTGGTTGTATATCCGGCAGACTTCATTGTGTCAATGATAGTGTCAGCGACTTTGTTACGCCCAATATTTCTAAATGCGCCGGCTAATCGTCCGGCCACTGTGCTGTGATTTCCTTCCAGAAGTTTCCGAAGTAAATCCGAAGCATCCGATATCATGGAAAGGACAGAACGCATTTCTATCGGTTTGGCAGAAAACTGATTCGGTGAACAGGCGATCAAGGCAGAATGAATGCTCATTACCTGCATGCCTTCAATGGTTGTTATATCCTCTTGAGTTGGAATATCGAGCCTCAGATCAAGTATGGAAGTATTGTGCAGCAATCCCGTTGGCTTGTTACCGCCTTTTGGTGAGCGTACAAGCAATTGGCGAGGAACGGTTTTATCGCCGATATGTAGGTTAATCGATTGCTCAGGTGAGAGACACCAGTCATCACCAAATCGTGAGCTTAGATAGTCGCTGCAAAAGCCCCAGAAAGAGGCGTACCAAGTGGTGCTCTCGCCGTTAGATGATTCGCCAGTTGGCTCGTTAGATCGGGAAGGGATATACCAGCCCTTCATTACTTCTTGGATAAATCCGTTTTTGAGGAGGCGCTCTCTGTGTGTCCGGCTCAGTTCTCTCGTTCGGATAGCGATAATCCCGCTATCCTGTAATCTTTTCAGTTCGGCCAGAGACTGTGCTAGTTTATCCGATGGTGTTGCCATGCCTTCTTATAAGTTCTCATCATTAGGTTATCGTGTTGTGCTATATTTAGGTTATTCAGTATTGCGATATTTAGGTTATTGTGTCAAGCCATTTCTAGGTTATAATGTTGCGTATTACATTAAGATCTTGGTCAGATATTGCTAAAGCAATATTTCACGAACCAAGAGCAGTTTAAATTTTGTGTACAGTGTGTGTACATATTAAAGGAATTGAGTATATGACAAGTGGCCGATTGGCTGATGAAACAAAGCGTAGACGAACCTTCGCTATCATCTCGCATCCTGATGCAGGGAAAACAACGATTACCGAAAAGCTCTTATTATTTGGTGGTGCAATACAGCTCGCCGGAACCGTTAAGGGTCGTAAAGCGGCGCGCCATGCGACATCCGACTGGATGAAGATGGAGCAAGAACGGGGTATTTCAGTAACGTCCTCAGTGATGCAGTTTCCGTATGGGGATAACATCATTAATTTGCTGGATACGCCTGGGCATGAAGATTTTTCGGAAGATACTTATCGCACCTTGACCGCGGTTGACTCGGCCTTGATGGTCATCGATGTGGCCAAAGGGGTAGAGCAACGTACCGTAAAACTCATGGAGGTTTGTCGGTTACGCGATACGCCGATTATCACATTTATCAATAAACTCGATCGTGAAGGCAGAGACCCGATTGATTTATTGGATGAAGTCGAAGACGTGTTAAAGATTCAGTGCGCTCCGATGACTTGGCCGATAGGCATGGGAAAAAATTTCAAAGGTGTGTTTCATCTCCACAGTGATAAAATCCATGTGTTTAGCTCAACCCATGGTGGCAAGATTAATGAGGGTGAAATTATTGAAGGTCTGGATAATCCACGCTTGGATGAACTTTTTGGCAGTTTGATCGAGGAGTTTCGTGAAGAGATTGAACTCGTGCGTGGGGCGAGTCATGAGTTTGATTTAGATTTGTTTTTACAGGGTAAGTTAAGTCCGGTTTATTTTGGTTCTGCGATTAATAACTTTGGGGTTAAAGAGTTGCTCGATGCCTTGGCGGAGTTTGCGCCCAGCCCATTACCTCGTGCGACAAAAACGCGTGTGGTTGCACCCGAGGAGGACAATTTTTCGGGCTTTGTTTTTAAAATTCAAGCAAACATGGACCCGCAACATCGAGACCGTATGGCCTTTCTTCGGGTGTGCTCTGGTTCTTATGAGAAAGGCAAAAAAATAAAACATGTGCGCATTGGCAAGCAAGTGTTGATTGCTAATGCAGCGACATTTATGGCGCAAGATCGCTCACATGTCGAGCAAGCTTTTCCGGGTGATATTATTGGCTTGCATAATCACGGTACCATCCAAATTGGTGATACCTTTACCATGGGCGAGGATTTAAAATTTACCGGAATTCCACATTTTGCGCCTGAGCTATTTCGACGTGCGCGTCTGCGTGATCCGCTGAAAAGCAAACAATTGCAGAAAGGTTTAGATCAGCTCAGTGAAGAAGGCGCGACTCAGTTATTTAAGCCGTTTATTAATAATGATTTGATTCTTGGTGCGGTGGGTGTGCTGCAATTTGATGTGGTTGCAGAGCGTCTAAAGCATGAATACAAGGTCGACTGTCTGTTTGAGCCTGTAAATGTAGCGACCGCAAGATGGGTTATGTGTGACGATGAGAAAATGCTTGAAGAATTCAAACGCAAAGCAGAATCTAACCTCGCGATTGATGGCGGTGGAGATCTCACCTATATCGCGCCGACCAGAGTTAATTTACAGCTGATGATTGAACGTTGGCCGGATATTCAGTTTCTATCTACGCGTGAGCATTAGTCAGTTTAGTTTTATTAAACGACGCCAATGAAAATTTTCGATTCCCATTGCCATCTTGATTTTGCAATCTTTGATGGGGATCGCAAAGAAATTATCGCGGCGTGTAAAACCATTGGCTTGATACATATTTTATTACCGGGTATTACGGCGGCGACTTGGCCGCGATTACTCAGCCTGGCTGAGTCGGATGCCATGTTCATCGCTGCTTTAGGTTTGCATCCTTATTTTATACAGCAACACTGCATTGAGCATATCCCCTTGCTCGAACAAACCTTGATGGAAAAGAAAGTGTCGGCGATCGGTGAAATTGGTCTCGATTACCATTTGCCAGACGCCGACCGTAAACAACAAAAATTATATTTTATCCGGCAGCTTGCTATCGCAAAAAATGCTGACTTACCCGTTATCCTACATGTTAGAAAGGCGCATGACGATGTATTGCAGCAGCTGCGTCAATGCAAGCTTTGTGGTGGAATAGTGCATGCGTATAGCGGTAGTGAGCAACAAGCCAGGCAATATATTGATCTGGGTTTTAAGCTGGGTTTTGGTGGTTCTGTTACCTATGCAAGGGCAAGCAAGCTGCGACATTTAGTAACAACCCTGCCGTTGGAAAGCATCGTGTTAGAAACCGACGCACCGGATATGCCGCCGGCCAAATACTCACAACAGCGCAATAGCCCGATGTATATCACCGAAATATTGAAATGCATTGCAGCCTTGCGTGATGAATCGCCTACGCACATCGCCCATAACACAAGCCAATCGGCAGCAAATATTTTGCATATAGAGGATGCATAAAGGGCGCTGTCCTCATTCTCGGTTAATTCCTCCCATTTTTATAAGTCGATCTTTTCCATTTTTCCAAAAGGTTTTTCCAAAAAAATCACAGACTTGATGTTTGTTAGCTTGTAATTTGTTGAATCTTAATTATTAAGATATCTCGTTAATTTATTGAAATTAAAAAGAAAGTCTTTTCTAAAGCTCTGTTGGGTTTAGTCGATACCCCACTGTAGCGCGATCACCAGTATTAATGAGGTTATTAATCTCGGCGGTGGCCTGGTATTTCATTTTTTTGAGGTTTTTAGTCCTAGGTTGATTTAAATTCTCAAGATAAGAGAGGAATAATAAATGAAGAAATTTAAGTTATCACTGTTAGCAGCAGGGGCACTGAGTGTGACTTTTGCGTTAACAGGGTGTTTTCATGAAGAACTGGCAGCGACTTATGCAGACGGTGATGCTCGCTCAGTAGAAGATCTTGATAGTTTTGATCAAGGGGTGCAAACGGATCAAGAAACCGCTTCGTTATCCGGGGTGGTTCAAATGGCGAATTCTGATACGAATTTTAGCAAAGCCGGTTCGCGTTTGCCCTATTATGCACCGGATGTCAGCGGTCAAACGCTTGAAGGTACGCCATTGGGAGGTGCTTTAGTCTTAGCAGTTGATGCCTGGGGTAATACCGTGACATCACAAGCAGACGCAGGTGGCGGTTTTGATATGACCCTAGACGCCGGAAAACTGTATGCGGTTATTTTCATTGATACACGCAGTATGGAAGTTTTAGGTTCATTAGTACAGGCCTCTGACACCACAAAAGCAGCGGCTGTTGCACTCGCGAATAATACCAAACTAGGTAACGTGGTGATTGACCCGGTGGCTGGGCGTGCGGTATCCGAAGCGGATGCGACACCCGACACGGTTGAGCAAGAAGCCGGTGTAGTGATTAAGGTAGTCGATGCTTCAGCACTGGACGCCGACGGTGATGGTCGGGTCACTCAAGATGATATTACTAATCTGCAAGCGAGAGCCTTAGAAGAAGCCATTGCTTCGGGTGAAGATGTCAAAATTACCAAACTCTCTCCGATCAACTTCATGGGTGATAGGAATACGTGGATTGCAGAATTTCGCGGCCGAGATGGCGAAGAGCATCCTCGACAAGAGCGCGATCCTGATACGAATCAAGACATAGATGTTATTTTCAAGGGTTCCACCACCGAAGGCACTTTCCGTTTAGTCCGAGAAAAACTGGTGAATGGGCCTGATGGAAGTCAAGTGACTGCCCTCAAACGTGGACAACTCACTTTTTTCAACGAGCAAAAAGGGGCTCTTTATAAGAACAACGGTGACAAATTTCGCGATGAAGATTTTGGCGGTTATTACAGCGCCACGGTCGCAAAGTATAATGCAGATAATGGCTCGGTTGCGGTAACGGAACTTCCTCAGGATTGCCAAGATCGCATCGCAGGCAATCCGAATGAATGGGTTTGGTGTCATCCTTATAGCGCTTCCACTTTTCAAGGTATCGATGCAAGCGCGAAATTTGATTGGAAACTCGGTATTTGGGCGTGGTCTGAATATCAGTTTGCGGATCAAGCGGCGGGTGAAATTGCAATGGGTCGTTGGAATCATGAAACCCGTAGTGTTGAGTGGGGTGATGATGACAGCAGCGATGGAGATGGCGGTGAAGGTGGTGGTATTCCGCTGGAGATTGAACTCGGCGTGGTCATTACCGAAACAGATGCGAACGGTACTTTTACATTCTCTGTAGACTTGGTTAAAGATGGTTTGCTCACCGATACACTCGGCAATAAATTACCCATTATTCTCATTACGTCAGAGGAAGATGGTCGCAAAGAGGCTTTTTATATCGTTGCGAAATACGGTGCAGAGGTCAATGCAACGAATGCAGCAGGTGAGATTATCCCTTGGCAAACGGCCTTCAAAAAGGTTCGATTTGGCATGATGTCTCGCGGCATTAGCGATCAGAGCAAAGTGGCAGCGGTCAAAACCAAGATCTGTAAAGATGTTGCGGATGCTAAATCAATGCTCGTTGGCGATAAACATTTCGTTATTTGCATGACAAGTCCAACATCAGTCACTCTGGCTGACGGCACTACTATAGAATATGCCGGTGCTATGCCCAAGGGTGTAGGCAGCACGGACACACGCAATTCTTGGTTAGGATTCATCGCGAGAAATATGAATCAATTAGAAGTCGTTGATTTCGAAAACTTTGATGAGCAAGGTGATCCGAATAGTACGGCAGGCGGTAGCGGCGGCTATTTTTGGGTAGAGTATGATGAGCAAGGTTATGGTGCGGTTGAACCTATTAGTTGGGATCCGGTTAACTATGTCGATTACCCATTAATCGCGGGAACCAGCGCTCAGGCATTTACCAGCACACGTACACCGGATAGCACTTACGGTTCTGAAACGGCTACCGATGTGAATATTCATTACAACGGTGTTGGTGTGACCTTTTATTACGAACTTCGGGTTTTTGATCCTAATGCGACGAATGCCCAGAATTCTGCGATGAAAGGGGATGAAGTGGTCGTCGCAAAAGGTGTAAGCGTCACAGCGCCTGATGCGACGGATGACGCAACGATATCCGTTGTGGGTACCTTGGATGTGCCTGATTTTGTTAAGGGCAGTATGACCTTAGCGGATAACACATCTAAGAGCATCGAAACCTGGACGCACTGGGAATCAAATGGCGCCACTGAAAGCGTCTACTGTGCTACCGGCGCAACCCTATGGTTAGTCATGAGTGCTGATGCGGATGGCGACACAGCTACTGCTGATTCGGCTATAGTTATGGAACAGCCTGTGGGTTGGTATACCATTAAGGGTTCAGCACTGGCGAGTACCACTGAAAACTGTGATTCATTTACCGCAGCAGGTACTCCTTAGCATTGTAATAATAAACACATAACAATTATTTTTAGGGCCGCATTCGCGGCCCTTTTTTTTGCCTATCTCGTCACACTTATTTCTCTGGCAATAACATCACAAAGGCCGAAGTAATAGATATGAATCCATCATTTTTATCCGTTCCCTATGACGGATACGAACTCATGATAATAAAAAATTATGCGAAATATTCTACCTCTATTATTAATCATTTTTGTGCTTTTAATGACAGCGTGTAAGGATGAAAAAAAAACTGATTTGGTACAGAATGTCGTTGATGAAAAACCTGACTCTCTGATTGCGTCCTGTGAAATTTCTGATCTAAAAATAGAGGCAAACATCATTGCCGGCACTACTTGTTACGCCGATCAGGTAGTGGATAATGAAAATCTGAGTTGGGCAGCTGTGCCTATTCGGCATGCGCAAGTAGAGTTGTTGAATACTAGCGATCAGATCGTAGCAACGGCGGTGACCGATGAGCGCGGTATTTATCGTATTGCGGTAGCTCAAATTGACTTGGCGTTGCAATATCGCCTTAGGGTGTTAAGCAAAGGAGGCTTGTCAATCGATGCTAGTTTAGTAAAAGGGGTATCAGGTTTTCCATACGCAGCTGCAACCCAGAGTTTTTCCGTGAGTAACAATGGCCAGCTAGTCAATTTAATTGTATCGAGCAAAATTTTATCATCCGCGTTTAATATTTATGATCAAATTATTGCTGCACATTATTATCTATTAAAGGGTATTGGTTTTGCAGATATTCCACCACTTAATGCTGTTTGGTACGAGGGAAGTGAGCGCGGATCATTTTATTGTCCGGTAACCTATATAAGCCCAGATTGTGATGGCTTGCATACTATTCATCTTCTGGGGAGTGCGGCTGATAGTGATGCATTTGATGATGCGGTTGTATTGCATGAAATAGGGCATTTTATACTAAATGTTTTTTCGGAAGATGATAATCCTGGCGGTGTGCACTTCCTACACGATAATAATCAAGATTTACGATTGGCATGGTCGGAAGGTTTTGCAACGGCTTTTTCTTCCATGGTGAGACGATATGCAGGTATTGCAGGCGCAGATGCCTATGTAGATACCGATGGCAACGGGCTTAGCTTATATGACTACGCGCTCGAAGTGCCGACTGGTGGTCGTAATGTTTTTTCACCTAAAACTCAAGCAGGGGGTATGGCCGGAGAGCTAGCGGTTAGCGTTGTGCTTTGGGATTTGGTGGATGCGCTAAACGAAGAAGAAAGCTTTGATACCATCGCTGAGCAACAATCAGTATGGGATACCTTGCAGAAAATGCAAGGTGTGGATAACGTCAGCATGCAAGATTTCATGGAATTATGGCAAGGGTCTGATATCGCGCCAGTGGCTAATGATAGATCCATATTTGCTACTGCCGATGAATTTGAAAGCATGGACATCGTATTAGCCGACAATATGGAAGTGGTAGTGTTACCGGTCCAACAGCAACGAACTTTTCATCATCAAGAGGATGAAGACTGGTTAAAAGTTTATCTTGAAAAAAATACGACTTATCGTTTTAAAACTTCAAAACTCTTCAGCGGTGCAGATACCGTACTTACTATTTATGCGCCTGATGCACAAACCGAAATTGCTACGGCTGATAATATATCGTCTGCAAATCTTGCGTCGGTGAAGGATTTAACGATTAATGAAAGTGGGTTTTATTATGTCAAAGTTGCACGTTCCCAAGCGACCTCTGATCTCGTGCGTTATGGTTCATACAAATTGGATGTTTATTAGTGTTATCAGATATTAGGAACAAATATGCAGACTAAATTTTTATTGATTTTGGTGAGCGCGCTGTTCTTTACGGTTATGTTGTTGGATTCAGTGAGTGCTAGCAAGCCCACCGTACCGTGGACAATGAGTGTTGCTGCAGAAGAAACCGCAAACAATGAAGTCACCGTATCTGCGGTGCTGAATTCTCGGATATCAGTAGAAAATATGAGCTTCAGAATTGAGCATTCGCAAGGTGATTTTCTACGCGGTAACAGAAGCTGGCAAGGATCAATGGGTGGCGGTGATGAGATTAGATTACAGGCTATTTTTTCTAATAAAAATATGCCAGAAGGTCAGTGGGTGGTATTTTCTAATGGGCAAGTGGAAAGTGTAAAAATGGCTAAACGAACAGAAGTATACCTTAAAAATAATCGTATTTTAATGAAAGCGCAGAATAATAAAATCAAAATAAAGGCTGGCGCGGAAGAATATCCAATGTTTCGTTGAGTTTGCAAAAATAAGCTAGGCACAAAACGCCTTTTAAAAAATTTTACTTGTTGCTCTTGCCTTCTGCTGTTTCATCTCCATGGTGCTTATTACAACAATCTAGGGAACTTGCCGATTAAGTCATCTAGCGAGTGTAAACGGTGCTTTTTCGTTTCAATTGTCTTGTTTTCATCT
>CAZWUO010000074.1:0-4110 GCA_964636675.1 uncultured Ectothiorhodospiraceae bacterium | reverse complement strand
TGTCGATGCGATGCAAGATGTCTTTGTCAATGTGCTACGCAAAAAAAATAAATTAGGTGATGCGGGTTTATCTTCGTTGCTGTATCGAATAGCCACCCATGTTTGTCTAAACATACTGCGTAGTCATCAACGACACCCTGGGGACTCGGTGAACGAAAATGAGGATTTAATCATGCGCTTAGTCAATGCTGATAATGTTGAAGATCACGCGATAGCGGAAAACTTGTTGAACCGAATCTTTAAGCGCCATCCTGAATCTACGCGCACGATTGCGACCTTGCATTTACTCGATGGCATGACATTAGAAGAGGTCGCCAAAGAAGTTGGTATGTCAGTATCGGGTGTGCGTAAACGCCTACGTGGTTTGCGCAGCCAAATTGTTGAACTACAGGAGGTGTGAAGATGCAAACCTCAGCTATTCCCGCGATCACTTTGGAGCGTTATGTGATTGGTGACTTACCCGCAGATGAAATGCAAAAACTGGATCAGCTCATCACGGAAAATGCAATGATCGCGAGTCAAGTGGCGGCGATTAAAAAATCGAATGAAGCTATTTTAAAGCAATATACACCGCTAACGATGGCGCAAGATATTCGCATACGCGCGAGTATTAACCCTAACAAGCATCAGCGCCGTGTTAAATCCAGTCGTTATTTTCAAGCCTGGGGTACGGCTACAGTGATTGCGTTGTCGGTGACTCTATTAGTGGTTCTTAGTCCCAGTCATCAATTAGATATAGCATCGATTAATAGCCCTGATTCGTTGGTTAAGCTCGAACCAGGAATACGAACTAAAGGGCTTGTGCCTTTTTTACAAGTTTTCCGTAAAACCGCAGAGGGGCGAGTGGAGCAGTTGACGAGTGGTGATTATGCTTCGGCAGGTGATGTTATTCAAATTTCTTATGTGCCCGTGTCACTCCAATATGGAATGATTATTTCTATTGACGGCGATGGTGTGCTCACCCAACATTTGCCCAGTGATTCGAAGCAGATGGCTGAACGACTAAGAGACCTGACAGAAGTTCAATTGAAAAATGCCTATGAACTCGATGCTGCGCCTTTGTTTGAGCGTTTTTATTTTATTACCTCGAAGACGGTGTTCGCAACACAGCAAATTCTAGATGCTGCAAGTCAGCTCGTGAGTGAGTCTGGAGCCGTGTTAGATAAGTCATTGCTATTACCCGAACATTTGAATTATTCAGTTTTTACCTTGAATAAGCACAGCTCCAAAGTGGTGCCCGAATGAATAAACCGTACTTTTTTGTATTATTGATATTAATCGCTTTCTCTGCAGAGAACTTGTTCGCAAAGGAACAAACTTCGGTCAAGCGGTTTGCGTTAATCGCGGCTGCAAATGACGGAGGTGTCGGCAGAATACCCTTACGTTATGCGGTTACGGATGCATTATCGGTTGCCAAGGTGTTCCAGGAATTAGGTGGTCTGGATAACCGGGATCGATCGCTGTTGTTAGAACCCACTCCAAATGAAATCGTGGATGGACTTGCGCGGCTCAAAGTGCAGCTTCAAGCAGCAAAAAAACTGAATCAACGCACTGAAGTTTTGTTTTATTATTCCGGTCATTCAAATGAAAATGGTTTACTACTGGGTAACCAAGTATTGTCTTATAAACGTCTCAAAAATTCTCTGAATGAATTAAATGTCGATGTCAAACTTGCTATTTTAGATTCTTGCGCATCGGGTGCATTTACTCGTATAAAAGGTGGTAGACAACGCCAAGCATTTTTAGTGGATGCGTCCTCTAGTGTTAGCGGGCATGCTTTTTTAACATCTAGCTCTGCGAATGAAAATGCACAGGAATCGGATGCTATTGGGGGTTCATATTTTACCCATTATCTAGTTTCTGCGTTACGCGGAGCAGGAGACGTTAACAATGACAAACGAATTACTTTAAACGAAGCTTATCAATTTGCATTTCATGAAACCCTGGCGCGTACCGAAAAAAGCCAAAGTGGTGCGCAACACGCCGCCTATGATATCCAGCTTGCAGGCGCTGGAGACCTGGTATTAACCGATATAAATAATACCAATGCGACATTACGTTTATCCGCAAACTTTGAAGGTCGTTTATATGTGCGTGATCTTGCCGGGCGCTTAGTTGTTGAGATGAACAAAGTCACGGATCAAACTATCGATATTGGTTTGGATGCGACGACTTATTTGCTCACGCTGGATAATCGCGGAGATCTATATCGGGCCTCAGTTACCTTAAACAATCTACAAGCAACCACTATTTTCATGTCTCGATTTCAGCCCGTAGATCGCGTTTCTAGCGTGGCAAAGGGAGCGTCCTCATCGACTGAGAGTGTTGCGATTAAGCATCAAACAAATGTCCCTGGTTCGCTAATCGAGGACGAAGACCCCCTGATTATACCTGCGCGTATTGCTATTCTTCCCAATTTTTCTGCGCCTGTAAAAAATGCTGCGGGAAAAAAAGAGGTGGTTAATTTAGACATTAACCTGTTTGCAGGCAGCTCCCCCAGTATTGATGGCGTTGCCGCCGGGGTATATGTCACGGTAGTCAAGGGTGATGTAAACGGGGTTCAGGCATCGGGCGTTGTTAATGTTACCAAGGGCGATGTCAATGGTGTTCAAGCGGCAGGAGTTGCTAATGTGGTGACAGGTGATGTTATCGACGGTGTGCAGGCTGCGGGTATAACGAATGTCACGCAAGGTAGTGTAGCTGGTGTACAGGTTGCGGGTATAACGAATGTCGCGAAAGGCAGTGTCGATGGTGTGCAAGTTTCAGGGATACTCAATGTAACCACAGGTGATGTTGATGGGGTGCAAGTATCCGGTATTGCAAATATTGCCACCGGAGAAGTTGCAGGTGGCCAGTATAGTGGAATACTCAATGTTGCACAAAAATCATCGGCGCAAATTGCAGCTATTTTTAATAAGGCTGATGACTCAAAAAAGGTTCAAATTAGTTTATTTAATTTTTCAAAAAAACACACAGGTTTGCAACTGGGTCTGGTTAATGTCGTCGATCAATTGGATGGGCAGGCGATAGGTTTAATCAGTCTGGTAAAAAATGGACGCTTGGATTTTGGACTTGGCTTCGATGAATTAGAGTTTAGCAATTTTTACCTAAAGACAGGTACCCATAGTTTGTACAATATTCTCTCGTTCGGCGTTAAACCAGCAAATGACGGTGATCATATTCGAGTTGCATGGGGATTGGGAACGCAATTTTCATGGACTCAGAAGCACAATATGGATTTGGATATTACATTGTCTAGTCGTTATCTGAGAAATCAAGACTGCTTAGCGTGTATCAAAAATAATGGAATAGTCAGTATTCGAGCGCTAGAGCGTTATCAAGTCAGCAAAAATTTTGCGTTAACCGCAGGCCTGAGTTTGAATATTATGCTCTATGAGCAAGTGAATGAAGATACTGGGCCATTAGGTGGATTTACGCTGAGCAATGCAGGTGATGATAGGACGCGAACATTGTGGCCAGGGCTAATGCTTGCTTTGGAGTTTTGAGTGAATCCATAATATTTTGATATAGGTTTGCAAAGGCCTCTCCGAGGGCATTTATGATGTTAGAAATCAGTAAAAAATTAGGATTTTTTTGTCTCTTATTATAGGAATAACATCTTGTGTGCAAATCCCAAAAACAATTCAATTCGATGAAACATTATCTTATACGGAAATAGAGGGCTATAAATTTCATACTGAAATATTTGGAGATCCAGAATCAACGGCAATTATTGTTGTCCATGGAGGCCCTGGCGGTGATTATGAGTATTTGAAATCTTTACAAGGATTGTCAGAAAATTATCGTGTTATATTTTATGATCAAAGAGGCAATGGTTTATCGCCAAGAGTAGATAAAAAATATCTCACCTTAGAAAAAAACATCGATGATTTACACTCTATTATTCAGTATTTTTCAAAACAAAGAAAAATAAAACTCATCGGGCATTCTTGGGGAGGCATGCTGGTCGCTGGCTATTTGTCTGCTCATCCAAAGAAAGTATCGCAGGCAGTTATTATCCTAGAATCCGCAGTTGATCGCTTCGAAAAGGCGCTATGCGCATGAACACATTAACTATTTGAGTCAATCCAGACTTCACCGATTGGGTGA
>CAZWUO010000073.1:0-15490 GCA_964636675.1 uncultured Ectothiorhodospiraceae bacterium | reverse complement strand
GGAAGGAATAGGGCGTGTAATAAGGCCTAAATCTATAACGCCACGGGTATATATGACCGCTATTTTTTTCTTACCAACGTCAGTCCGTCACCGATAGGAATTATCGACAAATCAATCCGCTCATCCGTTTGCAATTTTTTATTCAAAGCACGTATGGCCAAGGTATCTTCATCCTGAATGCTATCATCTGCAACCGAACCACCCCAAAACACATTGTCAATTGCAATCAAACCCCCAGGACGAACAAGCTGCGAACATGCGGCATAATAATTATCATAGTTCGCTTTATCAGCATCGATAAACGCAAAATCATAGCTTGCTTTAGCCGTTAATAAAAGCTGGTTCAACGTTTCCAAGGCTGGCGCCAAGCGTAGATCAATTTTATTTTCGACGCCGGCTTTGTGCCAATATTTTTTTGCGACATTTGTCCATTCTTCACTCACATCGCAACACGTAATCAGCGCCTCATCACGCGTCGCCAAGGCCATTGCCAAAGCGCTATAACCGGTAAACGTACCGATCTCTAGAATATGTTTTGCATCTAGCATTTTCACTAGAAATGCCATAAATTGACCTTGATCCGGTGAAATCTGCATTGCCGACATCTCCAGCTTTGCCGTTTCATCGCGTAATTCACGCATCACTGTGGTTTCACGCGACCAGGTATTTAGCATATAGCCATAGAGCTGATCCGTCATTTGCGTCATTGTTTTAGGCATCATAGGTTTTACTCTTATCATTTACAAGTTTGGTGAAAATATTATATTGCTTCCAGAATTGAATTAACATCGTAATATGGACTATCATTTGTAAATAATCCTATATTCTTTTGCAAGGAAGAAGCTAATGAACAATGATACTCCCGGCGCCTATATACTCATGATGTGGCGCAAACTAAGCCCATGGCCCGGCGGTGCTTTTCTATTCTCTCGTTTATTGTCTTTTACCGTTCCCTATTCGGGTACTTTAGGCGCAAATATTATCGAACTACGCGCAGGAAGTTCGCATATTCAGTTAAAAGACAGACGTAAAATTCGCAATCATCTGCGCTGCATACATGCAGTGGCAATAACCAATTTCGGTGAGCTGACGACAGGCTTGGCTTTGTTAACCGGATTACCCAAAAATGTACGTGGTATTGTGATCAAAATCACCACGGAATATCGGATAAAAGCCCGCGGTAATTTGTACGCAACATGTCGCTGTAACATACCCATAGTAGACGAAGACTTAGATTATGAAGTTAAAACACTCATTAAAGATTCAAATGACCAGACGGTCGCAATTGTCTGTGTAATATGGCGCCTAAGTCCGCATCGCTAGAGAAAAAGCCAATGCATGCAAGCACAAAAAAATTGCTCGATGACAGTGGTATCAAACTCCCCATTATCTGTGGCCCGATGTATCCATGCAGCAACCCGGAATTAGTCGCGGCAGCCTCGGCAGCCGGCGCTATCGGTATCATTCAACCTATTTCACTAACCTACGTCTATGACTATGATTTGCGTTCGGGTATTCGTTATATTCGCAGTCTTACCGATAAACCGATTGGCATGAATGCACTGATTGAGAAATCATCCAAAAAATATCATCAACGCATGATGCAATGGATCGATATTGCATTAGAAGAAGGCGTTCTTTTTTTTATTACTTCGCTGGGCAATCCTGCTACGGTGGTGGAAAAAGTGCATGCCTACGGTGGTGTGGTATATCACGATGTCACCGAACGAAAATGGGCAGAAAAAGGCATCGCTGCAGGAGTTGATGGCTTGATTGTCGTCAACAATCGCGCAGGAGGTCATGCCGGAGAAAAATCCGCACAAAGACTTTTTGATGAACTAAAAGATCTCGATATGCCACTGGTATGTGCTGGAGGAGTCGCTGACGCTGCTGGTTTTGATGCCATGTTAGATATCGGTTATGCCGCCGTGCAAATGGGAACACGCTTTATTGCATCCACAGAATGTGTAGCGAGTGATGCTTATAAACAAGCCATCATCAATGCACAAGAAGAAGATATCGTATTAAGCGAACGCGTCACCGGTGTGCCGGTTGCGTTAATCCAAACCGATTATGTACGCAAGTCAGGTTTAAAGCCAAATAAATTGGCTGCCTGGCTACTCAAAAAAAAACGCAGTAAATATTTAACCCGCGCGTTCTACGCTTTAAGATCCATCTGGCAATTAAAAAAAGCCGCACTGAGTGAACATGCTTATTGGCAGGCGGGAAAAAGTGTTGCGCATATTAAATCGATTAAACCCTGCAAAGACATTATTGCTCAAATAGCTAAAACGTGGTGTGCAAACAATAAATAGATTCTAAGGAGTCTTTGAGTTGTCCTTAGCAACAGCCGATCTTAGCATCGTTTTTCTCAGAAAAAATATTATACAAATCGACAGTAAAAAATAGAGCATAGATAATATGATAATAGAGTTAATGACTTGCTCAGATGTTTGCGCGCTGAGTATGTCACGGGTTTTTATCACTCCATAAACGGTCCATGGCTGTCTTGCAGTTTCGGCAACAATCCATCCTGCAATAATAGCAATTAAACCCGATGGGGCCACAAACATGGAGACTTTTAAAAATCTCCTCTGAGTATCTAATGGGGATTTTCTTCCCTTATAAACACCGCTTAATATAAATATCAACATAACGATTGCCATCACAATCATGATTCGAAACGCATAAAAAGCAAGACTAATATTAGGCCGTTCGTCTCTTGCAAGTTCCTTTATACCTAATACTTGGCCAGTGCTACTGTGCGTCAAAATCAAACTCAATGCAGACGGAATGACGATTTCATTATCATTGCGTTCCTTTTCTTGGTTAGGCCTAGCCCAAATTATTAAGTCGGCACCCCTGGCGGTATCCCAATGACCTTCCATGCTGGCGATTTTCATAGGCTGATGTTGGTAAATATCCAGACCGTGCAAATCGCCAATGATAAACTGACATGGAGTCAATACTAATGCCGCTTTAAATGCAATTCTAAAACTCATAAAACTCATTTCGTGACCATCTGTAAGTCTGAGTAATCTAAAGGCAGACAAACCCATCACAACAAAACTGCTTGCCATTAAACCTGCAACCATCATGTGCGCATAGCGCAACGGGAAACTCGGGTTAAACAGGATTTCCCCGTAATCCAAAGCAATCGCATAACCATCTACCCACTCTACGCCGCTCGGCGTATTCATCCATGAGTTTCTGCTAATCACCAAGAATGCGGTTAAAAAAATACCCACATTGAATAATAGCGTTGCGCTAAACCGCCCATATGATCTCTTGCGACGGGCGTAGAAAACCATTACCCCGATACACCCACCTTCCAAGATGATCGCCAATACTAATTCTATTTGTCTTATCGGTATTAACGCCGCCCCAACTTGGGTATAAAAACCGCCAAACATATTGTCGAGTTGCGCCGACAGTGCAACACCCGTAATCGCCGCAGAAAAATAGATAAGCACGAGCATTTTCAGCCATAGTTCATAATTATCGAGATATACTTGTTTTTTTGTGTGCAACCATCTCCAGTATAAAAAACTTAAAAAGGTGGATAAACCAATAAGCAGGCTCGGAAAAATGATGTGATAACTCGCAGACACAGCAAACTGTATCCGAGACAATGTATTAATGAGTTCAAGCTCCATCAACAATATTTCCCCAGTTCCTTGAGAGATGGAGTGTTCCGCTTAAGTATTGGTGATAACAAACATCATTAACTTCAAAGCGACTACCGTGATAGAGAACATAATTAATGAAAGAATATATATGCTTGCGAGCTTCATGAGGCATTACCTTTCAACCTTTATCTGTTGCTTTTAAATGCTTGAACTTTTCAGTTCATCTGAATTTCAACAATAAATAATTCTCATAACACTTTGATTTAAAAAACCTTACATTTCACTGGCTTAGAAATACTTTTTTGTATTTCCTACATTATCAACAAGATAAAGTGGGGGTTTAGAATAGAAAATATTGCGGTGCGCGTAAGAGAGTCTTTACCGATAGACAGCTTGCGGCTTATTGTCGAAACAGTCATTTCCACAATAAAATAATTGATATATCGATTATTCTGCGAGAAACCGTGATCCAAGTGCGGATTCTAGGTTTAAGTCTATTTCTGGATAAACGTTCCCAGAATGCGCCCTTGCTTATTTGAATTTCAACCGTACAAATCATGAATCTTCTAATGGCTTCCAAAGAAGAAGTTTTCGTATCCCCGATGAAGTAAAAAATAAAACCAGAGACAAATTCGGCATGAGACAATTTGGTTCGCTTATCTTGTGCAGACAGTACTTGCGTAAATATTTTTTTGAGGGCACTCAGGATGTTAATCAAGTATCAATTGAGCCGAAAAAATACATTAAGGTTTAACTAAAATATAGAATATGAGGTGATGGACATCGCCATCACCTCTTCGAAAAATTATAACTTGAATTTTCGACTAATGCTCAAGCGCACCTGTCCAATCAAGACCATTGGGATAAACAGAATCAAGGTACTCCAGATTCTGCATCGCCTGACTGCGCCAATCTTGTGGATCTGAACCCTGATTCGATTCCTGGTCATCGAACCCGTCGATAAACACCGCGTTTAATAATTCATCACAACTATCACCCGGCAATTCACATTTTCCTGCGGTAAAATAATCACTATCAAGTTGAAACGCATTTATCAACATATCCAAAGAAGGACTAAACGGAATCCAGCTTCCTCCCGTTGCAGGAGTTGTACGTGATGCAACATATTTTGACTTCGTTACCGTTTTGTTAACCCACTGCCAGTTTGCTTTGCTGATATCGGCATCAAAATAGTAATCGTCAGTTTTATCAAATAAGTAATCACCCAAATTATTATCAGTGGCTATCTCAAATGGTATGGCGATATCTGAAATAAACGCCCGTGATGCACCGTTACCTAATTTATCGGTGACCGCATAAAGTTTATAATAAGGAACCTCCGAAACACTTGCCACATCGAGCCATTGTTTTTTGGCCTTTATTAATGCTTGAACCGTGTAAACCGGTGCAGAGAACAATGCGGTTTTATCTAGAGTCACAATAACACGCATTCCTTCAGCTTCTGCATTGCTTTCGTCAAAAATCAGGAACATGTCATTGCTTGATTTGCTGGCGGTTTGATTAAACTCCAATCGTAATCCCGTAGGATCTTCCAAATTTATTGGGCTGTCTAAAAAATTCATATCTAAGGAAAGTAGCCCTGATATTTCACCCTCATCATTTTTATTCCAAAAAAGAACTAAACCGGCTTTATCGTCAACAATTGGTGGATTATCGATGGCATATCCATAAAACAATCGCATTTTGGTTTGACCTTTGCCAGTTCGAACAACTTGATAATGCGTTGGATCATCAGATTTGTAACTGGTTGAATCTTTAATATTATCCGTGGCATGAATTTCTCCATCGTTTACGGTAAAGTCCACGATAGAAATAACAAGATCACTGATACATGTCCATGTTGAAATTTGACCAACCAAAAACTTACTGAGTTCATAACCATTAACAAACGGGTCTTCTTTATCACTACCATTAAATGTACAAGGTTCTGTCAACTGAACAGAACCTGTTACCGTACTAGCGCTGATCTTTGATTTAAAGTTTGTTGTCGAACCGCCGCCTGTTAAGCTATCGGGAATGTTCATACTTAATGTGGGTGGCGCTAAATTTTCATCGACAACTGGTGCACAAGCAACTGTTGCACCTAATGCCAATAACATAAAACTGGTTTGAAATATTTTCATGAGTATTTTCTCCTTGTTGTGGGGTTCAATATTTTTAAAGACAGCGAGTTTTGATTTTTTTGAACATTAATTTCATTAATTCATAACCATAACCTATTGATATATAATGCTTTTAAATTATTTCAAAAAAACAGAGAATTGATGTCTTTAATAGTAAAGAGAGAAATAACAGGAGTATATTTGTGCGTTTCAGACCCATTTTTTTCGTTATATTAAGTGTCTTTACTTCACCACTATTAGCAAAGAGTTTAACGATGCCCGAAACAGATCGTCAGCAAATTAAATATTGGTTGCCGTATATCGTTTCGGAGAAAAATACAGATGCCATTAACGCACAGCAAGTTTTTTCACGATTGCTTAAAACCTGGGATCAATCCCGTGTAGAACCAGAACTGGTAATTGTTAAAACTAATGACGGCCCTTGGGCAGCATCACTTGCTGATGGGCATATATTAATAAACACCAGCGCATTGAAAGCAGTTAAAAGTATTCAACCAAAATATCATCAGGATGCATTGGCTTTTATCCTTGCCCACGAATTGTCACATCAAAAAAATGATGATTTATGGCATCAGCGTTTTTTTAGATTCAACAAACAAAAAAAACAAACCTTTTTATCAGACGGAATTAAAGATCGACGTTTAAAAGAAATACAAGCAGATCAGGATGGATTAACAATGATGACTGTTGTTGGGTTTAACCCCGGATCAATCACCCGTGGGAAGGGATTTTTTACTGCTTGGCTGGAAATCAACCGTCAATACGATTGCGCTGAAGACAGACCGCAATCGCTTTGTGCGTTTGCAAAACAAAGAGCAAACAATGCAAAACGTCAGATTATGCAAATCATTCAACAAAAAACCTGGTATGACCTTGGGTTGTTTTTGTTAGCAAATAATAAATTCGAGAAATCCCGTCAATACTTTTTAACCTTTGCCAAAGATTTTCCACATTGGATGATATATAACACCATCGCAGTGAGCTATTTATTGGAAGTGATGCCAAATATAAAAAATAAAAATTATTATCTCTCATTACAGCAACTCCAATTGGATAAGCTAAGCCAGACGGTGGCAAAAAGATCGGCTTCGACAAAGAAAGAAGTTAAAAATTTACTTAAACGAGCGATACACTATTTAAACAAATCCGATCACCTTCAACCTGAAAACCCTCAAACCTATTATTTGCTTTCTTTGAGTTACGTGATTGATAGCAATATTCCAATGGCAAAAGGAATTTTGGAAGGAAAACTGATTAATAAAAAGAACATGACCAGCGAAATGTTTTATTTACGTGCAATAATTGACGAGAAGCAGCAGAATTTTTCACTTGCAGAACAGAATCTAATTTCAGCTAAAAGCTTGTCTGGTAATAACCGTTACCTAAACTTTGCCATACTTGAGCAGCAACTATTAATCAACCGTCAAAACGCGAAAGGCCAGCAAAAATTAAACACCTTTGTTGAAGATCAGATTAAAAACGGTGACAGCATTGGCTTTCGATGGGGGTTAAATGGAATAAAACCTCAACAAAAGTTAATAAATAATGATTTCTTTTTTGAATGGCCACCCATGAAGGAGTCTGCAATTACGAATAAAACACTCTGGCTACAAGGTGAACCCTATAAACATATCAATAACGCAAATTTTCATTACCTTGCCTATCAACGTAATCCTATTTATCGTTGGTGCATTCAACCTGGTTGTTTTATGGATAAAACCCTTGATTCAAAAGAACGATTGCTGACAACTTATGGGTATCCACAACGCATTCAGCACTTAGCAGGGTTTGACTACATGATTTACCGAGAAGCTGGGTTTATCGCAATGCTTAATGATCAACAAATTGAAAAAATATTTCAAATTAGTAACGAGTAATTTTATTGTATAAGAATTAAAAAATATTCAGGTAAGTTTTACAAATATTAAGGATTAAAACAAAAATAATGTCAGTAAATAGTGATCTTAAAATAGTTAATGAAGCGATACAGAAAAATAACAATGCGAGAAACGAAATTGTTAACGTTGTAGACCCGATAATTATTCGACAAACAAATCGTTTTTGTCGCAAGTATTGCTATGAACAAAACTTTCGACATCAATGCACACTTCGCCCGCCATTAAAAGGTGCGCCATCTTCGGCAACTTTATGTGAATGGGGAAACGGCAGCTATGAATGGATGTTAAATGAACTGACCAGTGATAAACGCTTAAGTAAATTTCACGGAAAAGAAGGCGCTCGATTAGTCGACTACTTTTTTGTGATCGCCCATTCTATCCCGTTTTATGAACGCTGGAAAGATTGGAGATTCAACAATCGAGTCTACGTACCCCGCTACATTTGCGAATTGCATGTCAACGCAAAACAAATATTTCGTTGTATTAAAAGACAATTATCCAGTAATGAAATAGCCAGCGAAACGATGCTGGAAACAAACAAAGTTAAAACTATTTCAAGAGAAATTATAAAAGAGTTAATAAAACATGGTCGAATGCATTTATTAACCCCAGAAAAAGAAATTCTATATGAAGAAACCGCAGACGCAGATACCGAAAGTGGTTTATTTTCAACTGAGCATTTATTTAACTCAGACTTTCGACAGTCTGACGCGATAAAAATTGCGTTTTCAAAACTCTCTGTATTAGAGAAACATGTCATTTCTGCATTTTTTATAGAAGATATGCCCGCGAAAAAAGTTTTACAAACATTGCAATCCATCGATTTTCAGGAAAATAGTAAAACAACAGAAAAAATAGCCGACCTACAAAAGCTCTATTATTTCCGTAGAAAATCCATTAAAAACTTATATCAGGTCTTTCAAACAGAACTGGAAAACAGAGAGAGTAATAACGTATGACTAACCAATCGGTTCACTTAACTATTGATCAATTTGCCAATTTAAAGGTTGACCCAAAATCAGCAAATGATACCGAATTAGACCATCTTGTCGATTGTTCCATTTGCCGAGATAAGATAGCCACCGTAGATCACTATTTTGAAACTAGCGTACTTTGTATAAATGCTGATCCAAATAAATTACCTGATGTAAAATCAAATCCTGCCGAAAAACACATCTGGCCAAAAGAGGAATCTAATCAAAATTCATTATTGAGTCACCTATTTCTTCAACCGAGTGAGAAACATCAAACGGATAAAATCAAGGACATAGCGGATTTTCGAATTAAAAAAAATAAAAATAGAACAAGTACAATCACCCTGCCTATGTGGTCAGTGGCAGCGAGTCTCTTTTTGAGTGTCTTAGTCGGTTTCTGGATATCAAATACGCAAGATCAGGAATTTATTGCCAGCTATCAGGACAGCGCAGGTATTCTCATTACCCAACCAGCTTTGGGCATCGGCTTTTTTGAAGAAAAATCACATCAACGACAGTCAGTAAAAAATGTAACACTAGTGAAAAACAGAGAAAATACACTTATAATGGAATGGCCTGACTTTGCTAAATCAAATCGTTATCAGATTATTATTACCGAAGAGAATTCAAATGATATTATTGACAGTGTTGTCTCTGGGCTTAAACTGGAGTTGTCGGAAGATCAGTTTATTGAAAATAGAAACTATCAATGGTTGATTAAAGCAAATAACGCAGATGACCTAATATATGAACTACGCGGCGGATTTATTTTAAAAAAATGATTTTACTCATGTCACAATTCGAATTTAGCGACTGCTGCTATATCCCTTGCATAAACTGTTGTCCACAGGAAAGCGGACATCAAGTGCCCAGGGATGGATTTACCACGTGTTTATGCGAGGGATATAGCGCCAGTTGCGGATTAATACCACTTAAAATAAGAAGCAACAAATGAAAGATGGCAAAAAACTCATCATCGTATTGCTCTGCCTTTTCATAAGCCATTTTACATGGGCTGCTTCTCGAGGAATTAAGCTGGACCAAATACCGTTGGCAGGTATCGGTAACAATAATTACTATGCGCTAATTATTGGTAATGCAGCATATACCGACAATAAAGATATCTGGAAACCGCTAAAAACAACAATAACCGGCGCTCGAGCATTGGCGGATATATTAAAAAATACCTATCAGTTTTCAGATGTGGTCATGTTAGAAAATAGTACACGCAGAGAGATCATACTGGCACTTTCTGACCTGAATCGAAAAATAGAACTCGGCGACAACGTTCTTGTCTATTATGCTGGGCATGGCTATCTTGATAGCAATTCCGGCCTTGGTTACTGGGTTCCCGTCGACGGAAACGGCAGTGATCATACCACCTTTATTCGCAACTCAACGATTCGTGATGAATTAAGTGTAATTGCCAAACGGGCAAAACATACATTGTTAATTTCTGACTCTTGTTTTTCGGGCAGTTTGTTACAAAAAGAAACCCGCAGTGGTGAGTTGCTGCAAAGTGATCAACGATATTATCAACGTGTGTCAAAAAAGAAAAGTGTGCAGATAATAACAGCCGGTGGTATTGAATTTGTCGATGATGATTATAACGACTCCGGTCTATCCCCATTTACACACTTTCTATTAAACGAATTAAAGCAAAATAATTCAATCAGGTTAACTGCTTCTGAGCTCGCACATCATGTACGTAAAGCGGTTAGTAGCAACGTCAAACAATTACCTCAATCAGGTGTATTGCTCGGCGCGGGTGATGAACTTGGTGAATTTATATTTGTGAATGCCGTAATTCAAGAAACTTTTCCTAAAACAAAAACTGTAACATCGAAGCAAAATAGAGATAAAGTAGATTTCAATCAGTCGATTCGAAAACGGCTTCCCTTTCCTACTTTTTAACCATGAAAATCGTAATCTTATTTTTGGCGCTATCCTTCACCGCATCAATGGTCGAAGCAGCTACCCGTCACTATAAAATCGGTGTTCAAAATACAAAAAGTACCTGGAGTGGGACCGAAGGTAATCTTGATTTCAGTTCGTCTTCAAATATGATAAATTTTACTATAGCGATGCAATTTGACCGATTCTATGGTGGCCTAAATTTAGGTGGAGGTTCATTTATGTTCGCGCAAGACGGCCCTAATCACCCGAATAATGCCACTTATGATCACTCAAAACCCTTATCCGTTAGCGGTGTGGATATTATTGCCGGTTATAATTTTTGGCGTTTAGGTTCATTTTTTGTCGGCATTAAAAATACCACTATCACATGGCCAACCAACGATAGCATAACCTGGGCGGGTGCAGGTGGAGGTGTAAACGGTTTCTATCCTTTTAACAAAAAAATAATTGCATACGGTACGATTAGTATCATGCCGATGTTTGTTGATGCAAACGATAAAGCAGTCGGTCGCGGTGCATTTTTCGGTTTTAACTTAGGGTTGAGTTACCTGCTTGCGAAACGATTTTCATTAAATGTCGGTCTCAAATTGGAAAGTTTGACTTATCAGATTGAGAATGAAAGAAACAGTTACGGTTTCGGTGGTTTAAATACTGGCATCGGAATAAATTTTTAATGTGGAAGAATCAATATTTTTTATTTTCGCTTATGCTCATTCTTTCGTTTTCATCGAACAGTAAAGAATTATCCTCAAGTATCACTACGCATTTAGGTGACAATAAAACATTTCGTTCTGGTGATCAATTTTCACTAATTATCAACCAATCGGATACAGCATATGCGATAATTATTTATGAAAATGCCAATTCTGAACTTATTCAAATATTCCCCAATCAATTGGATAAAAAAACACAATTAGAACGAGGCAGATATTATCCACTGAAACAGCAACATGAAACGTTGTGGTTTACTGTATCGCAACCGTTTGGTGAAGAAAACATATGGCTCTTTAGTTCGCGAATACAAATTCCTGAACTAAAGCAGTTTAAAGAAAAAGTTGGGGTATATTTTGCTCTTACTATTTCAATTGATCAGCTTAAACTACATCTCCAGAAATATTTCAAAATGAAAAATAGCAGTATAATAATTTCAAAAACACATCTTACTACCGTACAGTAATTTTGTATTTTAAACATGCTGAGTAAAATACTCATCAGCTCTCCCTTAAAAAATAATGAGAGGCTGAAGGTAACTACTTCCCTCCGCCGAATGACAAACTTCGCCACATCGCGGATTTAGCGTCAATTAGGGTAAGTCGTTACGGCTGAAGCAGAATTACTTTTTAGACTTACTCGCCGCATTGGATTCCAAGCAATGATAATCACAAAGTACTCATTTTTTCTCTGGATAGAACGCATATAAAGAGGAGACCAAACTAAAAGCAGAAGAGGCGTGACCAGAGGGCCAAGTGCAACCTCTGACTAGCTGAAAAAAATCCGTAGCATCAGAAGAGTTGCCACACACACCACTTTGTTTATTCGCCAGGTCGCCGTCCTCGATAGGATCAGGCCTCCCGGTTGCAGCTTTTAATACGTTGGTATAGGCAAACTGTATAATAGCGGTTTGTAACACTGCCGAGCCTGCCGTTTTTGTTTCGGCATCAGATGCAAAATATAATGCACCGCCGATAACTGGTTGCCCAATTCCTCCCAGGATTAAAGCCCCAACACCGTAAGTTTCACCGACAGGGTCTTCTTGGAAATAGTCCTGCACATCTCTGTCAGCACCACTTGCGGCGAGCACAAAAGTTGATCCGAATGCTGCGCCGTGATACCAAAAATTGTTGCCCGTAAAGGAGTCCCCAGTATTGGACCAAAAATTATGAAATACACCGAGATGAGAACCTGACATCATGGCTTGATCTTCCCCAAGAACCCTGCTTTTAGCTTTAGGCATTTTATCTGCGTTTGGTAACTCAAGATTTAAATCAATTTTTTCAAATTGATATTGGGTTTGTTCAACTTCTGCATGCACTTCTAACGAGACTAAAAATGAAACTAGCAACATTAGGAGGAATTTATTTATATTTATTTTCATCGATTATCACCTCCACGCCCGCTCCTAAACTTTTTTTGATCCGTGGGATTTGTACTTCAAAAAAATAATCCACGCAATCCAAAAGAAAGCCGACAATGCGATAGCGGTAAAAATTGCAGGTTTTGGGTCGTCAAACGAGCTAATGGAACCCGCATATGCCGCAATAATAACGTATGGATATGAACTGATGATCCACGCCAATAAAAATTTTAAAAATCGCATACGAGTCAACCCTGAAAGACAGGCAGTCGTCTCTGGTAAAATAGGCAGTGCTCTTGATATCAAGATCATTACAAACCCGTGTCTTTGAAAGGTTGCTTCCATCTCTTGTATTTTTTTTGGCTCACGAACAAATTTTTTCAAGAGCGTTCTCCCGATTGACCGACTCAATAAGTGACCGGTTATTCCCGCTAAGGTTACACCAACAATAGAGAATAGTGCGCCAAGACCAGCGCCCAGGAAATAGCCTGATAAAATGCAAATCGTCAGCGTTGGAATTGCTATAAACAGATCCGCAAACAGGAGTAAAGAAATTAGCAACCCAATATACAATGGTGAAATATCTTTGGCCGTTTCTAGCCAATATTGGATATCATCAATCGTAATCAATTCAAACACCTTGATGATGACAAAAGTTGACGCAAAAAATATCGCAATAATCAAAAATAGTTTAATCAGTGTTTTCACCGTGCAGCCTCCATCTTTGATTAAGGATATACAAGTTGTAAGGTAACTCCGCCTAACGCATTTTCTCGGGAAAATTTTGTCTGTGAAAAAGTTGGTGAGCCAAACGAACCCATTCTTTTTCCATTCGAGAATCCTAAACCCTCTGCGGGCCATATACCTGACCAGTTTTTGGTAACTTGATTGTTAGAGTCCTCATCGTGTAGAACTTTAAATGCCAGTTCGTTATTTTTTGGCGCTGGTAATTTTACGATTATCGTCTCTTTTGATATAGGTATTGTTCTAATAACAAGTGCATCACTATGCTGTATAGGAAAGCCCTTCTCGCCGAAAACCAGGAGCATCAAATTACCACCTCGATTAACATCAATTGATGTTATCTTAATCGCTATCTGTTCCTCTGCTGCCGTTGAGGTAATTGGTATGGTGAATAGAATTAAGACAAAAATGAATTTCATGATCAGCTCCTTTTTAAAATTCGTTTAGCGACGGTTGGTGAGAGGCGATAAATAAGTTTCAGCAGCTTGGCTTTGCCAATATAGTGCTCCGCAATCTCTTTTTCGATTCCGTATAAGATATCTGTCGCGGCTTTGTTAGCGGATATTTTTCCTGAGCCACGCCCTGTAGTCATCGCTGTGTCAACTAACGGCATTATTGCTTGCAGCACCCGGATATTGGTGGACTCGAATTGATATCGTAACGATTGCGAGAAGATATTTAATCCACCTTTGGTCGCACAATAAATGGCCGAGCTTGTTTTTGGCGCTAATGCCAATCCTGAGTTTACATTAAGAATAATTGCTCGGCGCTGCTCATCTAGCAGACACGGAAGCAGCAGATAAATTAACGAAAAAATCGAGGTGAAATTGACATTAACTTCTTGCTGAATCGTTTCGTAACGAAAGTCATCATCAAGAAACTTCGGCGCAAACTGAACAGCCGCATTATTGATCAGTAGATCAATTTCCGGGTGGTTTTTTGCAATCAAATCCGCCGTGTTCGCAACATCATCCAGATTTGCTAAATTACAGGTATAAGGTATGACTTCCGGGTAGATTTTTACCAACGCATTAAGCTTCGATTCGTTTCTCGCAATCACCACCAATGTGTTATTAGATGCAAGTTGATCAACCATCTGCGTTCCGATACCTGAAGTGCCACCTGAGATAACAATGATTTTCTGGTTTAACTGCATAAAGACCTCGATTTAGGTTTTGTTGTAAACTTAAGATTGGACCTATATTATCGAGCTGCTTCTGGCGCGTAATTAACCTTGGTTAAAAATCGAAATATATTATGGAGCAGTTTATGGACTTAGTTTCTTATATTGAAACCTTTGGAGAGCAATACAAATGCGATAAAGGGGCTATTATTTTCAATCAAGGTGATGCCAGCGACGATCTTTATTTTGTTGAGACAGGACTGCTTAAAGCATTTTATGTGACCATCGAAGGAAAGGAGTTTGTAAAATCTTTTATCAGAGAAGGCAACGTGATCGGCAGTCTCACCGCACTGATGTCGAACGATAACTGTTCATTCAGTCTAGTTGCTCTCGAACCCTGCTCGTTGCACCGTATTAAATTTTCCGAATTAACACAAACTGCAGAAAAAGATATCACGATGGCGAACATCTTCATTAAACTGCTATTTAATTTCTCGATGAAAAAAGAGCGACGTGAATATGAGTTTCTTTGCCTCTCTGCTGAAGAACGGTATCAACTCATTAAGGAGCAGACTCCCGACCTTTTGGATAGAGTTACACAAAATGACATTGCCCGTTATTTAGGTATTACTCCGGTGGCTTTGAGTAGAATTCGTGCTCGTATTGCAGTTTAAACCCAAGAGCCTGCTTGAGAATGACGCGGAGAGGAAAAGCCGAAATTGGTTATTCTTACAGCGTCATTGCGCGAGTTGACGTCCCACAAAGAGACTTTCAGCGACTGATAAAATAGCGGTAACTCAACGAGAGATATGGTGGAATTAAGCGAAGAATTATCGCTGTTAGGCGGTGGTTTTGAAGGTTTCAGTTACACCTAAATCCTAAACGCTACGGGTATAGTTAGTATTTTTATTATTTCATACCTTAAAGCTTTCAACACAGTAGTCAATAAACACTCTTGTAATTCGAGACATCCGTTTACGACTCGGA
>CAZWUO010000072.1:0-15495 GCA_964636675.1 uncultured Ectothiorhodospiraceae bacterium | reverse complement strand
GAGTCCACGCCGCCCATATACAGCGCACTGCCGTCATCTAACAGAACCGCTCGTCCGCCTCCATGATCCAGATTTAAATCACCTGTCGCACTAAAGTGAGATAGGGTAGTGAAAGACCATGCCGTGGCTTCCAGAGTTTTCCCTGCCAAATCAGTAATTTCATCGGTTAATATTGCTGCGTAAACGGTTACTCCATCCAATAAGACGGTGGGCGTAAATGTCGCCTCCATCGTAGATTCATCGTAGCTCACACTCCCGTTGACCGAGGTATTGCTTTTCTTGAGCACAAAGTTGGTATTGTTTATCGTAACGGGATCCATTTTTTCGCTGAACGTGACTGTAATCGTGGCATTCACTGCCACATCCGCTGCAAAATTTTTGGGACTTAGGCTTGCTACGGTTGGCTTTATGCCGTCTGATATTTCTATTAGGCCAGAATCAGTATTATTAGATTCATCCGTTTCTGTAACAGAGCTCTCGTCATCAGCAATCATTCCGATATACCACGTTCCGGCTGTCAGAGTTTCGGGGATTTTTATGTCTGCGCCTGATCCTGAAATAGTTATAGATTCGCCTGCTTGCAAGGTGATAGAAGTGTCACCAAATCCAAAGTTTTCGGCTAGACTTAACCAATAAGTATCACTTGTCGTTATTTCACTGTCTGTCGAAAAATACAGGCTTGTGCGGAAATTAGATGCTGTTGCATCCCCATTATTTTTAACACTCATGGGTAAGGAAATGACATCTCCTGAGCTCCCGGTTGCAGGAACTTCGATGGTTACTATCAAATCAGGTGCAGATGCATCATTAGAATGCAGACAACCTGTTATGAAAAACATCATAAATAAAAAAAATATTATCGTATTAATATTTTTTAAAGTAATCAATAGCATTCCTCATTTATAAAGCTTAGGCTAACCCGGCGATGGATATAGCCAAGGACATTGGATTGCAATTTTCTCACCGTTTTCTGCTTGTCCTAACAAAACCAATTGATTGAAAATATGGCAGGTTTGAATTCGTCTTCATTGCCCATTAAATAAATTATTTTTTATGCGTAATTTGGAATAAGGAGACACTACCCTTATTTTGTATTTGCGGTTGGCTGGGATTTCTTTATGCACAATAATCTCATCGAGTTGAACTGGGTGCAGAAGAAATATCGAACTCATTGTGGGTCATCATTGATTCAGCCATGTATTGAATCTGTAGTGCCTTTTCAAGAATGATGATTTTTTTTCTAAGATAAAGTGATAAAACATTCCGAAATTCACTTTTCCAAAGTGAAGGTACGGCCTAATCTGAGAGCGTAGAGCCTGAATACTATTAAGTCTGTCCTCTGGCGAGACTTTTTTGGATAGCAAAGAACGTTTGAGGCATACAATGACTTCACTGTTAATGCTATTAACAATAATATTGGCGGCAAGTTCCTTTCCTGTCGGTATTGTCAAAATAGGTGCTACGAAAGTCGCCGCGTATGGGTTTTTAACACCCATATTTGTGATAATAATTAGTATTTCTGTTGGCATGGGGGAATTAGAATTAATTACTTTGCCAGGCATATTGTTAGTAATTATAGCAATGTTTATAATTCAGAGAGAACCAAAGTTAAAATTATCGAAAGGCACATAATAATTATGCAAAGTCATAGGCCCGCCAAAGTTCTTCTTATTGCCATTGCAGCCATGTGGTTAATTTATGGTTTGCAATATTTTATACCGCTGGAGCAGTTCGGTATCGTGCCACGTACCTTAAGTGGTTTAATCGGCATTATAGCCTCCCCTTTTTTGCATGCTAACCTACTCCATTTGCTCGCCAATACCGGCAGCCTGATTTTACTCGGCATGGTGTTCTTCACCGTGCAGGGGAAAAAATCTCTACTTATTTCTGTCGAGATTATTATTATCGGCGGCTTTCTCACATGGCTTATTGCGCGCCCGGATAGCGTGCATATCGGTGCCAGTGGATATATCTATGGGTTACTCGGTTATTCGCTTTTTATTGGTATTTTTCAGCGCAAGCTCAGCAACATACTCTTCTCTGGCGCCGTCTTTTTTCTTTACGGCGGCGCTTTATGGGGACTCCTGCCGATCAACCCCTTTGTCTCATGGGAAGGGCATATCAGCGGATTTATCGCCGGAGCACTGGTTGCTAAATTTTCTCAAAATAGCGCAGAATCAGGGAAGAGTAATAGTTGAGTTGAAGAGAAGAGTTTCGCAGTAACGACGAGTACGGGTCGGGTTTATAAACCAAGCACGATATCTGGCGTAGTACGGATTAACAGCGGGTTTACGCGATTACCTAATTGCCCAAGGTCGTTAAGACCCCAAGTCCAAATCGTAGCGTCCTTGTGTAAAGCAACGCTGTGCTCACGACCCGTAGCCAGCGCAGAAATATCACTGAAGTTTGTTGTACAATCCATGTCAGCGCAAACTTGCACCGGAAGCAAACTTTGATCGGTGGTGCCCGTTCCCAATTGTCCACGTACATTGCCTCCCCAACCTAAAACGGTTTCATTTGTTGACAACACGAGGCTATAGGCCCCTCCGATAGCAAGCAAGGAAACGTCACTAAGACTGCTAGAACAGTCCTCTTCGACACAGACTGGTAGCGGAATCAAACTTTGATCCGTGCTACCGTTACCTAATTGGCCTTGCTGGTTCGCGCCCCAGGCCCACACCGTTCCATCTTCTTTTCGCACGATGGAGTGGCTGCCATTGCCATCGGCAAGCGCTGTGACCCCCTCAAGATAACTTGCGCAATCCGCCACCGCGCAAACTTGTACCGGGATTAAGCTTTGATCTGTACTGCCATTGCCTAATTGACCTTGCTGATTCGCCCCCCAAGCCCACACCGTTCCGTCTTCTTTTTTGAGCGCCATCGTGTGCAAGCCCACTGCGACCACATCGATAAATTGACTTGGACAAACACCCTCCACCAACGCCTCCAGGCATATTTGCTGGGGGAGTAAGCGATTAATCTTGGTGCCATCAGCGATTTGACCATCCTCATTATGCCCCCAAGCCCAAATTGAACCATCCTCGCGCAATGCAACGCTGTGGTAGTCACCCGCACTCAGCATGGTGACCTGATCCAGAAAACTGGAACAATCAACATCAGTGCAAACTTGCATGGGAATTGACTGATTACCGGTAGAGTTATTACCCAACTGGCCCGATGCATTCAGCCCCCAGGCCCACACCGTTCTGTCATTTTTTAGCGCCAGAGTATGGCTCTCACCCGCTGCCAGCACAACGACCTCGTTAAGATAGTTATTGCAGTCCTCGTCCGTGCAAACTTGCACCGGCCTTGAACTCAACCTAGTTGTACCATTGCCTAATTGGCCGTTACGATTATCGCCCCACGCCCATACTGTTCCGGCTCCCGAGCCAGCACTCTCCTCTTTTAGCCCTGCAGAATGAGAACCGCCCGCAGCCAGCGCAATCATGTCCGATAGCTCAGCAACTTGTTCGGGCATAAGACGTTGTAACTTGCTCTCGCCTAGCTGTCCTTTATGATTGCGCCCCCAGCTTAAAAGAGTGCCATCGCTTTTCAATGCAAGGGTGTGTCCCTTTCCCACAGCAAACGCAGCAACGTTATTAAGAGAACTCTCACAAGCTGTATCCGCACAAATTTTCACCGGTATTAAGCGATCCTTCGAGCTGCCATCACCGAGTTGTCCGTCTTTATTCTGCCCCCAAACCCATGCAGTGCCATCCTCTTGAAGTATCATGTTTTGATCATATACGGCAGTCAAGGTAAACACCTGATCGAGATAAGCGCTACACTCCCCAGTAGTGGCAACCTCAGCACACACTTGTACAGGGATGGGGCTAAACATGCGCGTATTTACGCCCAGCTGACCGCTCCAATTTCCTCCCCACGCCCATACGGAACCATCCTCTTTCAAGGCCAGGGTATGACCATCACCTGCCGCGACCGCGGTCACATTTTTTAAATAGCTTGAGCAATCTGCAACCGCACAAACTTGCACCGGGATTAAACGATTGTCTACTAAACCATCACCCAATTGGCGCGATGTATTAAGCCCCCAGGCCCACACCGACCCATCCTCTTTTAGGGCTACCGCGTGTTCTTTTCCGGCGACAACCTGAATCACCTGGTTCAGGTAGCTCGAACAATCTGCAACCGCACAAACTTGCACCGGAACTGAACTGTTATCAGTAGTGTTATTACCTAACTGGCCCGCCGTATTAAACCCCCAAGCCCACACCGTGCCATCCTCTTGCAGCGCAAGGGTATGAGCATCCCCCGCAGCAAGTGCAGCAACGCTATTTAGGTAACTTGAACAGGCTGAGTTCGCACAAACTTGCACTGGGAATAAACGATCTTCAAGACTGTTATCGCCGAGTTGTCCTTGCGCATTATACCCCCAAGCCCACACCGCACCATTAGAATTGAGCGCGAGTGAATAGTCACTTCCCGCAATCACTGCACGGATATCACTCAGAAAACTCGAGCAACTAGCATCTGCACAGACTTGCACCGGTCTGGAACTCTGAATTCGGGTCGCATCGCCTAATTGACCATATTGATTGTCTCCCCAGGCCCAAACCGACCCATCATCTTTCAAGGCAATTGAATGCGCAACACCAGCCGCAATTCTTTTGGCTGCTAGATTAATTACATAGGTATGCGTTTTAACAGATTCGTTATTTCCTGCAACATCAACTGAGAAAAACTTAAGCGTTGTATCGGCATCTAGTCTTAGCTCATCCGAGTATATGCTGGACAAGTTGCTCGGCGTACTGCCATCAAGGGTAAAATAAATCGCTCGGCAGCCAGAATCATTATCGGTGCATGTTAAACTAATAAACTTTACTGAATCATACATTCCATCCGCAAGACTTGCCGAGGTAGTTGGCGCGGTCTCGTCTGGTGGGTCTATCACATAAGACTTCGCACGCACTGTCTCTGAATTACCTGCTACATCGATTGAAAAAAAATTCACCGTCGTTTTGTCAGCTTGCAATAATATCGGATCGGTATAGACAGAGGAGTCCGTTGTGGGTGTACTTTCATCCAGTGTGTAATGCGTCTTCGCGCAACCGGAGTCCTCGTCGACACACTTTAAGATGACCGACGGTCTATCATCAGTACCATCTACGATAGTCGAAATAGTAGTCATTGGCGCGATCTTATCAACCTTCGCCGCAGTGGTGAAAGACCACGAATACTCAGCAGCCAACCCATTGGCGTCTAAATCTTTTACATCCGTGCTTATCGTCACCGTAATCGTAGTCTGGGGAGGGAGATTCGCATCAGGGGTAAAGGTAACCGTTTTAGTTTTAGTATTATTGCGTACTTTCCCGGTTATATCCTTCGTAGCTGCGACCTTAACAGCGTTCCCGGAAATCGTACTGGAATGCACCACTTTGTCAAAAATGACACTTATCGCAGTATCCACAGGCACATCGGTCTTAGCGTTAGTCGGGGTAACGGAAGTGACGACCAACGATTTTTTAGTATCAGATCCGTTTTCGGCCAAGCCACAAGCCATCTGGCTGGTGAGAATAATCAGCAATAACACTATGTAATTTAAGGTTTTTAAGGACATCATTATTACCTACACATGCTCTTGATTTATCGCACTAAATGAGGAATTTTCCAGCGTAGAAAAACAGTTTCATGATAGCTATTTATGGCTAAAATAGCACTTATTATAATAGGATAATACTATTTGCTGAATAGAACCTTACCTTAGCTAAAGACGCTTAAAAACCCCTAAGCTAACTCAACCAAGTCCTTGGCAAGACATTGAGACACCTGGGAAGCGTCCACGTTCCGCATTGGCGGAATTAAACCCAGCAGAGGTTCGTGCATTTTTATCTGAATACTGTTTAATATTTCGGGTACCATGCTGACATTGGGATCCATGATATTAGCCACCCACCCCTTAAACTCCAGGCCAGATGCTTTGATGCTATCGTAAGTGAGCAATGCATGGTTTATACAGCCCAAGCGTATGCCAACCACCATGACCACCGGAAGATCCATCGCAACAGCAACATCCGCCATGGTCTGGCAGCCATCAATGGGTACTATCCAGCCACCAACGCCTTCGACAATAACCACATCAGCGGTGTTTCTCAGCTCATTATATGCCACGAGAATTTTTGCGAGCTCAATCCGCTGCCCCACTCTGCGCGCAGCGATATGTGGCGCAATAGGCGGCTCAAAGCAATACGGATTCATCATGTCATAAGGCACTTCACAATTCGACGCCGCCATCAGCGTTGCTGCATCTTCGCTGCGCAAGCCTTGCGCGGTAGCCGTTGCACCAGAGGCCACAGGTTTCATCCCTACGACCCTTTCACCCGCATCCGCAAATAACTGAATGATCCCCGAAGAAACCAGCGTTTTGCCAACTTCCGTATCGGTTCCAGCAACGAAAAACCCCTTATTCATAACACCTCTTATGCGCTGACGTTCTTATTGATCGGTATCTCGGTTAACTTGTTAATGGACACACCTAATGGATGATTTTTCGAAAAACTATGGCGTTTTCGCTCGGGAATCCAAGCATGCCCATAAACCACCTCATAACTTGCAGGCAAGCTGCCATCTTTGCGGAAGGCCTCATACGCTTGGGTCATCGCATGCAGCGCTTTTTTTCCGGTCAGTCCAGGCGCCCTCCCCGCTGTCGCATTGCGCGAGCCTATTTGCTTGAGATCACTCATTAACTGAGCCACCGTCGCATAGGTCAGCGTTATATTTTCGACTTCCATCACCGGGTTGGTTAAACCCGAGCGTAACAATGCATCCCCAATATCATGCATATCCATAAATGGGCTAACATGTGTATGTTTATCGGCAACTGCCCAACTTTTTCTTAACTCTTTTAAAGTATCCGGTCCCAGGGTGGAAAATATCAATAAACCACCTGGCCGCAACACTCGATAACATTCTTGAAACAGCCTATCGGGGTCATTACTCCATTGAAATGCGAGACTCGAAAACACCAAATCGACCGAATCATCTTGCAATGCAAGAGATTCCGCATCACCACATAAAAATTGCTGCCCGCCACTCCAACTGCGCCAAACACTTGCGCTTAAGCGACTGCCTAAACGACTGAAAAAACCTCGTTGCGCTTTTGCATGCGTTAGCATACCAAAGGCTATATCCAGATTAATCACCCTAGCTTGGTTAAACAGACCGCCCAAACCGCGTGCGCAATAACCCGTACCCGATCCAATATCAAGAATAACGTCGGGGGTTAAATGGATACTCCGCAAACGCTCAAATAAGTGATCAACCACTTTTCGCTGTAACACAGCCGCTTCGTCATAACGCACAGCAGCATTATTAAAACTTTTTTTCGCCCAAGACTTATTAATCCTAAATTCATTATTAGAAAGTGGTTTCATTTTATTGCATAAACTCTTTGACAACATTTACAAACTCATCAGCGTGGGAGATAAATGGCGCATGTGATGCGTGTTGAAAAATATGCACCGCTGCCTGCGGTAAACGAGAAGCCATGTCTTCAGCAACGCGGGCGGGCACCAAGGTATCCAGACGCCCAAACATCAACAGGGTTGGAATCCTAATCTCAGCAAGAGACTCCACAAAACTGATATCACGGAGTAAACCTAGACCTCCACGCAATGCCGCTAAGCTTGGCATTCCATGCACGTCCATATTTTGCTTCAACACCCGTACAGTTTGTTTGGCGTGCTCTCCACCCAGCGCTTGAATGGCCAAGAAACGGCTCAATGTCGCTTTATGATCTTGCTCTAGACCACTCGCAAATTGCGCGAGAATTTTGCTGTCCAGCGCATGCTGCCATGCGGAAGAACGTAAGAACTGGGCGTTACAACTGAGCAATAATAATCGATTAATACGTTGCGGCTGAACACGTGCCGCATGCAGCGCAATCAAGCCCCCCATAGACCAACCTAAACACGCTGCATTTACGGGTATCACTTCGAGCACCTGCGCGGTGACTTGTTCAATCGAATACGCTTGCCCGTCAAGCCATGGGCTATGGCCATGCCCCGGCAAATCAACCAGGGTTAGGCGAAAGTTTTTTTCCAGTTGCTCGACAACCCCCGTCCATGCGGCACCACTCAAACCCCAGCCATGTAATAAAACTAAATCTGGGCCTGCGCCGCGAACTTCAGTGTAAACGGTCACTGCTCTGTTTCCTTTGTCTGACAACGACTCAGTGCTTCCAGTAGTTGATCAACTTGCGCAATACTGTGGGCGGCTGATAATGTCACCCGCAAGCGCGCCGTACCTTTCGGCACCGTCGGCGGACGAATAGCCGTCACTAATATATTTTTCGCTAACAAGGCATTGCTCATTGCCAAAGCATGCTCGGCATCACCCACTAAGATAGGCTGTATCGCTGTGCTCGAAGGCATTAAGCGCAATCCAAGCTGTGCTGCGCCATGCCGAAAATGATTTATCAGCGTCTGCAAATGTTCGCGCCGCCAGTCTTCCTCTTGGATTACCGCAAGACTTGCTAATACGGCAGACGCAAAGGCCGGTGGCATCGCCGTGGTATACACATAGGTACGCGCTCGTTGAATCAAATACTCAATAAGTTCGTGTGAACCCGCGATAAACGCACCTGATACACCGAGGGCTTTACCGAGTGTTGCCATCAGCACTGGGACTTGTTGCTGACCTAATCCGAATGTCTCAAGCGTTCCCGCACCCGTCTGCCCCAGCACACCAAAACCATGTGCGTCATCAACCATCAACCAGGCATGATATTTTTGCGCCAATGCAGCCATGCGATCGAGTTCAGCAATATCGCCATCCATACTAAACACGCTATCGGTAAGCACTAATTTATTTTGTGCGCTTGATTGTTTGAGCTGTTGCTCCAGCTGCGCAAGGTCAGCATGGCGATAGCGGGTAAATTTGGCGTCTGAATATCTTCCCGCATCCAGTAACGAAGCATGATTCAATTTATCTGCAAATACCTCGTCCTGGCGTTTTAATAAGGCGGTAATCACACCAATATTCGCCATGTAACCGGTAGAAAATAACAAGGCAGACTCGCGTCCTGTCACAACCGCAAGCTGCTCCTCCAATTCATGATGCACCCGGCTATGGCCATTCACCAAATGCGCAGCTCCACTACCCACACCATATTGAGCAATGCTTGCTACCATCGCGGCACAGACTTGGGGGTGATTCGCCAAACCTAAATAGTCATTGCTGCAAAAAGACAGTACCGGTTTACCATCTATCTGTTGTAGCGGCATTTGTGGCCCAGCAGAAATCCGCCGGAAACGACGCAGCTGTTGCGCTTCTTGTTGTTGCAGTGCGCTACGAATTTGCTGCTCAAAGGAGGGAGTTCTATTCACCACAAGAGATCCAAAAGACATGCGGAAAAAAACCAGTCATCACGGCCAGTCAGTCATTGAAGATAAAACTAGGACTGAAACTCAATAACGGACTCATTCACTTGCGTGCGACGTTGCTGAGTATCTCCGCGGATTTCCAGCTTAAGATCAGCCAGCATGCGTAAATCATCGGTCACTTGGCGACCTTGAGTGGTGAGATAATTGCCGATCATTACCCCTGAGGCACCTGACATAAAAATCATGGATTGCATATCACCGAGAAAACTGCGACCACCGGCAATACGAATTTCAGCGCGGGGCAACATATAACGAAACGTGGCTATCGCGCGCAAAATTTCCATTGGCTTTAACGGTTCAACATGTTGCATCGGCGTGCCTTCGGCAGGATTTAAAAAATTCAACGGCACCGATTCCACCTTGAGTTTGCGCAAGGTATCCGCTAACTCAACCCGCTGCGCTAAACTTTCTCCCATTCCCAATATTCCGCCGGCACAAACCCGCAAGCCCGCATCTGTCGCATGTTTAATGGTATCGATATTTTCCTGGTAAGTATGTGTCGTGCAAACATTATCGAAAAAGCTTTGCGCGGATTCGAGATTATGATGATAATTTTCGAGTCCCGATTGTTTTAACATAGTCGCGGTATCAGCATCTAAAACACCTAAGCTACCGCAGCGACCAATATCGGACGCATCCTTTAATGTGTGTAAATATTCCTGGAGCTGCGCTTTTTCCTTGGCATTACGCACCCCCCAGCCCTTAGAGACAATGCCAATATCGCTCGCCCCCCACGTTCTGGCTTGCCGCGCTTGCTCGAGTAAGGTTTCTTTAGGAATATAATTGTATACCGGAGCCTGGGTTTGATGATGCCCGCTTTGCGAGCAAAAAGAACAATCCTCAGAACAGTTCCCCGAGCGCACATTGGAAATCGCACACACTTCTATTTCATTGCCGCGATAGGTTTTGCGCAATCTATCGGCCCCCGCCATCATCCAGGGCAAATAGTCATCTTCCAAGGTAATCATCCAACAACCTTCCGCAAAGCTCATTTCGCCTCCATTGAGGATGCGCTGGGTAATTTCGTCTATTTTGCTAAACACGGTATTATCAATCATCAATCTCTCCAAACAACCCAAGAATAATTTTAGAGCAAAATCTGTGCTGCAATTCTAAAGTAACTATGATATCTGTCAACCACCTGAAACCCATAGGTTTACCAATGCATGTTTTTAACTCGACTTTTAAGCCAATAGTCACCAATCCGTGCTTGCTTTGTGATCTGAAAACTGCAGAAAAAACCTTGATTTGCGATGCTTGTTTTGTAGAACTTCCACAACCCATAGACGCCTGTTATCAATGCGGGCTACCGCTACACTCCACAGCACCCCGCCTAGGCAAGATGCAAATCTGCGGTAACTGCCTCACCCAAGCCCCACACTTTGACTATACGATTGCGCCCTTTTTATATGCACAGCCAATGGATTATTTAATTCAACAATTCAAATTTTCCGGCCAGCTAGTTGCTGGGTATGCACTCTCGAAACTCATGCTCAAGATTATTAGTCCTTTAATTCACGGTAGACCACAGGCCATCATGCCCGTACCACTACATGCTAAAAAGCTTAAATCCAGAGGTTATAATCAAGCCCAAGAGCTGGCTTGCCCTATCGCGAAAGCGCTAGCGATTGATCTTGATCTCACTTCCTGTGCGCGGCTTAAAGACACGCAGCCGCAATCAGGTCTGTCAAAAACTGATCGCATCATTAACATGCAAAACGCGTTTACCCTGCGCAAACCGATTGTCGCTGAGCATGTTGTGTTAATTGACGATATTATGACCACCGGCAACACCCTCAATGAATTAGCCAAACAACTTAAACGCGCAGGCGTAAAAAAAGTGGGCATTTGGGTTTGCGCCAGAGCCATACTTGACTAGCCAACAACTACGCCTAGGTTTAAACTACGCGTCCTATAACATACTGACTCAGAATGACTAACGCACTCACGCTAAAAAATCTCAGCAAAACCTTTCCAAATGGTGTTACCGCCTTAAGCGGGATCGATCTTACCGTCCATCAAGGCGACTTCTTTGCGCTCCTGGGTCCCAATGGAGCGGGTAAATCCACGGCTATCGGAATTATTAGCTCACTCATCAATAAGACGGGGGGACAAGTTAGCGTTTTCGGGCACGACATCGATGATGAACTCAATTTGGTCAAGAAGCACATTGGCCTGGTTCCTCAGGAATTTAATTTCAATGTCTTTGAACCCTTGGAAGAAATTATTATCAACCAGGGCGGATATTATGGCCTGCCACGAAAACAAGCTCGTCAGCGCTCGGAAGTCCTGCTAAAAAAGCTACATTTATGGGAAAAACGCAAAGATATCGCGCGAAATTTATCGGGCGGCATGAAACGCCGACTAATGATTGCACGCGCCCTGGTACATGAGCCCAAATTGTTAATACTCGATGAACCTACCGCTGGCGTTGATGTCGAAATTCGCCATGCGATGTGGTCCTTTTTACAGCAAATCAATGCTGCCGGCACAACCATTATTTTGACCACACATTATCTTGAAGAGGCAGAAAACCTATGCCGAAATATCGCAATCATCGATCAAGGTAAAATATTACAAAATACCAGTATGAAAAATTTATTGGGGCAATTAAATACCGAAACTTTTGTCTTAGATCTCAAACAAGCACACACCACGGCACCTGCACTAGCCGGTTACCCGGTTCGCCTAAGAGACCAATACTGTCTTGAAGTAGATGTTTTAAAAGAACAAAATATGAATGATTTATTTTCTGAACTCAAACAACAAAATATCGAGGTACTCAGCATGAGAAATAAAGTCAACCGATTAGAGGAACTTTTCATGTCTATCTTAAAAAAGAATAACCCGCTCGCCACGCCATCGAACAAGATCGAGCAGGCCGATTAAATCCATGAATAGCACCGAAAAATGGATAGCATTTCAAACTATTTTAATTAAAGAAGTTTTGCGCTTTATGCGTATTTGGGTACAAACTATTTTACCCCCCGCGATTACGACGACCTTGTATTTTGTCATATTTGGTAACTTAATCGGCTCGCAAATCGAAGACATGGAGGGCTTCAGTTATATGGAATACATTGTTCCAGGACTGATACTCATGGCCGTATTAACCAACTCCTACGCCAACGTCGTGTCATCATTTTATGGTGCTAAGTTTCAACACAATATTGAAGAAATGATTATTTCACCAACACCCAATTATATCGTTCTACTCGGATTTATCGCGGGAGGTATTGTCAGAGGCCTGATTGTCGGCGCCGTGGTCACCTTGGTATCTCTCTTTTTCACTGACTTAAATATTCAGCATTTTTGGTTATCAATATTGGTGGTATTTTTGACCGCGTTTCTATTTGCAACTGCCGGTTTAATCAATGGAATATATGCGAATAACTTTGATCACATATCCATCATCCCCACGTTCGTATTAACCCCGCTCACCTATTTAGGCGGGGTTTTTTATACCATAAAAATGCTCCCCGAGTTTTGGCAAACCGTTTCGCTGATTAATCCAGTTTTGTATATGGTCAACGCTTTCAGACATGGCATACTCGGTGTTAGCGATATCGATGTCTATCGCGGTATTTTTATTATTATTATTTTTTGCATTGGTCTCTTTTTATGGGCACTATCGCTAATGCATCGAGGAGTAGGCATTAGAAGCTAAGACGTGTAAGACTATAGAGAGACCTCAAAAAGAACCCATGGAAAAAACGATGACAAGCCAAGAAAAAATAGAATTTTTACTCGAAAAACAACGCTCAACTAAAATAAAAATTGGGGTAACAATCGGCATGATCCTGATTATTTATTTCTTTTCTTATGGCGGACTTATTGATAAAGCACCTGCGGGCTTTATGTACTTTCAATTAGTCACCGCTATCATTATGTTCGTCATGCTTTTTATGCTAAATCGTATTTCATTCAAATTATTAAATAGGAAATTTAACACTAACCCAGAATACGCGGACATCCTCCAGCAACTAGGCCAAAATGATATCGATGAAAAAATTAAAGTCGTGGTTAAACGGATAGACAACGAGATTATTGATCAATAAAAAATTTCTGGCGATGGCAACTACATTAGCCTAAACGTAATCGGCATGGTCAATAATACAGCCACTGATTTATTATTTACTTTTGCGGGTATAAAAGTTGATTTATACATTGCCCGCATCGCCGCATTATCGAAGCCATCACCTGCCGATCTGAGCACGGAAACTTTGCGCACCTTGCCTTTTTCATCGATGAGCAACTGCAACTTAACCATGCCTTCCACCCCAGTGTTTCTTAAGTGCGAAGGATACTCGGGATTTTTTTTATGGAGGAACTTTGGCATAGTCGTTAATTGAAATACCGGTGTAGGTACTGGCAAAACTTCTGCTGCAGTAGAATCAGTCTCCTCCGTAGACACAACCACTTCTTTTGGCTTAATCAGCTTCTCCACTGGCGCTGCATTCAGTATCGGTTTCTGCTCTGCAATCACAGCTCGTGGTTTTTGCATAGGTTTTATTTTAGGTTTAATAACTTTCGGTTTTTGCTTTATGTTTTTTTTGACGATTTTTTTGTTTTCTGACTTTCTTTTAACTTCCTTTTTTTCAGGATTCCAACTCGAAAAAGTCAAACTTAGTAGCTCTTCTTGAGGTTTCTGTTTACCCGTATAGACAGATAGAGAAAACAACAATGCAAAGCTAATGCAAAATCCGACAAATAACAGCATGCTATCTCGAAATAGGCGTTTAACGATCGTATCTAAGCGCATTGGTTGCAATTCCCACATTGTTAGCGCCCGCCTGTTTGCTCGCATCCATCACCTTAATCATTATTTCGGTGGTGGCTTTTTTATCCACTTTAAGAATCACGCCAATGCCTGGCGTTGCAGCAATTTTTTGGCTAATCAAGCGCTTAACATCCGCAGACTCAATGAGCTCATCTTTATAATAAATTTCATTTTTTTTGTTAATATAAAAAGTCATGGACTTTGCCGATATCACTTGCATGGTTTCGGTCTCAGGCTTGTTGATAACAATACCTTTGTCATCCGGAAATATAGTGGCAACTACAAAAAATATAAGCAGCAAAAATACGACATCAATGAGCGGCGCCATTGAAATTTCGGGCTTATTTTGCTCCAATTGTTGCGCAATATTTATTTCAAGGGCATTCATGATAGACATCCCTCTGAAATTCAAATCTATTTTTTATATCCATGGAAGTAGACAATAAGGTATTTTTGATATTACGTAATTGCAAATGGTGTATGAAAATGATTGGTATCGCAGTAATGAGTCCACTCGCCGTGGTTAATAGGGCTTGTGAAATACCATCCGCCATGGCTTTTGGGTCACCGGTTCCCTGCGCTGCGATGACATGAAAAACATCAATCATTCCGGTTACCGTACCCAATAAACCCAGCATGGGTAACAGCGAAGCGAGTATCGCAATCGTCGGAAGACTACCCTCCAATTTAGGAATCGCATTACTCAGATGTTGTGCTATTTTTTCATCTAACTCGAATGATGACGGCGAATTCATTGCGCGCAATTCATTCGCTAAGTCATGCAACGGGTGCGTAGAATCTATGCTCACAGTATCCCATTGTCCTACCTCTTTTTTCCACAATACAATACTCAAGCAACGCTCAACCAACAATACAATACTCAGCCAAGTCACTGAAAAAATAACCCACATAATAGGGCCACCACGCGCCATAACATCTAGAAACTCATTAAACATCATTTATCCTCTCGCCAAACTACGGTGTTATATTTCAACTTCGATTCCAATAAATGGGGTAAACCCCATGGAAATGGTTTCTCTTGGGTTATCGATTCGTTCGTAATTTGAACCATAATCATAAGCACTCACATTTTTTGCATTCGTGACATTGTTCAAATCAATGTAATAACTTGCCTTCCAGCGGTTAAATCTAAATTCTCTATCCCATCTAATATCCAATTGATAAAAATTAGGTAATCGCGAAGCTTGCGCTGCGTATATAGGCTGGATGACATTGGGTACGGAAGTATCAATACCTACCAATCGACGAAAGGGTTTCCCTGAGTTTGCGCGGAAACGAAAACCAACATCCCAT
>CAZWUO010000071.1:0-15655 GCA_964636675.1 uncultured Ectothiorhodospiraceae bacterium | reverse complement strand
GACGCGCGGCCTTCACTTTGGTTACCATTCCTCCGCGACCTAGCTGGCCAGCCTCGCCCGTGCTTGCCATAGCGACTAACGCATCATCGTTTGCCGATGCTTTTGCGATAAACTGAGCATCAGCATGTTTTGCCGGGTCCGCTGAATACATGCCGCGTTGATCTGTCAGCAAGACCAGCTTTTCCGCTTCCAATAAATTGGTCACTAATGCGGCAAGTGTGTCATTGTCACCAAACTTTATTTCGTCGGTAGCGACAGTATCATTTTCATTGATGATAGGAACGACCTTAAGTGACAATAGAGTGGTTAGGGTATTGCGTGCGTTTAGATAGCGTTTTCGATTGCTTAAATCATCATGGGTTAATAGTACTTGAGCGGTATGGATGCCATTTTGTTGGAAGAGTGACTCATAAGCTTGAATAAGGCCCATTTGTCCAATCGCTGCAACTGCTTGTAATTCATGCAGCTCATTGGGGCGGTGTGTCTGGCCAAGCCGTGCTAAGCCTTCCGCGACAGCGCCTGACGATATCAATACCGCGTCTATTCCTTGTTTGCGTAGCGCGATAATTTGGCTTACCCAGCTTGCGATAAATGAAAGATCCAGTCCCTGACCTTTATCGGTTAGCAGTGAGCTTCCGGCCTTGATGATCCATCGTCTATTATGCGTTATCGTTGTCATCGTTCTGGGCTGCCATGTCTCGCTTAATCTCTAAGTCATCCATAATTTGCCCGGTTAATTCCTTAGTACCATTGCCGCTAATGGCGGATACGCAAAAGACTGGGCCTTGCCAATTCAGGCGCTGGATAATTCCGTCGCAAATACTCGTGACTTCATCTGCGGGCAATAAATCCACTTTATTTAACACGAGCCAGCGTTCGCGCTCAATGAGCTTATGCCCAAATTTTTCGAGTTCTTTTTCTATTTTTTGCACTTCCTGCACCGGGTCACGAGTGTCATCAAAAGGGGCGACGTCGACTAAATGCAGTAATAAGCCCGTGCGCGACAAGTGTTTTAAAAACTGAATGCCCAGGCCTGCACCTTCCGCTGCGCCTTCGATTAAGCCGGGAATATCTGCAACCACAAAACTACGATGTAATTCTAAGCTTACCACGCCTAAATTAGGGTATAGCGTGGTAAAAGGGTAGTCGGCGACCTTGGGTTTTGCCGCTGAAATGGATCTGATTAGCGTGGACTTGCCCGCGTTAGGCATGCCAAGCAAGCCAACATCCGCCAGCACTTTTAGCTCTAGGTTAATGTTGCGCATTTCTCCCGCGGAGCCTGAGGTAGACTGCCGTGGCGCTCGATTTGTCGAGCTTTTATAGCGCGTATTTCCCAGGCCATGAAAGCCACCTTTAGCAATCAGGAGTTTTTCTCCTATTTGCACGAGGTCACCGAGTAATTCCTGGGTGTCTAAGTCTTGCACCATGGTGCCGACAGGAACTCGAATGAACAAGTCATCCGCGCTTTTCCCGGTTTGGTTTTTGCTCATGCCGGCTTGGCCATTTTTGGCTTTATAAGATCGAATAAAGCGAAAATCTGCCAGTGTGTTGATGTTTTCATCGGCAATGAGGTAAATGCTTCCGCCATCTCCGCCATCACCTCCGTCAGGCCCGCCTTTTGGAATGTATTTTTCACGACGAAAGCTGACGCAGCCGCTGCCACCTTTGCCTGCTTCAACTTTGATGCTTGCTTCGTCAACGAATTTCATAGGCTAAGAGAGTTCCGGGCAGTGGGTAAATTTCGATTATAAAATAAGTAGTTGAGTGCGGAGTTTGCAGGCCAACTGATATCTTAAAACACGTGCTAGCAGACGCAAAAAGGCCCTTTTCAACGAAAAGGGCCTTCACCTAAGTCTCGATAAGCCTTAGGGTGAGTGTATAGCGAGCAGTGCTTTATGCGGCAGTTTTAATGCTGATATAGCTACGCTTCTTGGGGCCTTTAACCTCAAATACAACCTCGCCATCAGCCATTGCGAACAAAGTGTCATCTTTGCCCCGACCAACATTGATTCCGGGGTGAAAACGCGTGCCCCGTTGGCGCACTAAAATGTTCCCAGCAGCGACAATTTGTCCGCCATAACGTTTTACGCCTAGGCGTTTCGATTCTGAATCACGACCGTTACGGGTACTACCGCCCGCTTTTTTATGAGCCATTGTTGTGCCTCTTTATAATCTGTTCTGAATATTATTGGAAAGCAATTAAGCTGCTGAAATTCCAGTGATTTTAATTGCTGTAAAATACTGCCTATGTCCCATCTGAGTACGGCTATGTTTTCTACGGCGAAACTTAATAATTTTGATTTTATCGCCACGCCCGTGTGAGGTAACAACGGCTGAAACCTTGCCGCCTTCGACTAGCGGAGATCCGATCTTTACATTTTCACCGTCCGCTACCATGAGTACTTTGTCTATTTCAATCGAGGCGCCTTCTTCAGCGTCTAATTTTTCAACTTTTATCGTTTCACCCTCGGTAACACGATACTGCTTACCACCGGTCTGTATTACCGCATACATGATTTTTCTCCAAAAAATTCGACTACTGGCCAAAGAAAGGGTCGCGATTCTACCTGCTCACGGTAATACTTGTCAAATACCATTGTCCAAAATAGGCTTTGTCGGCTAGCACATTATTCTATATACTCAGCGGAAAATGCGATAACTATTCAATTATTCTATGCATCTTGACCCAATAAACATACATAACTCATCCGGTTTTTATTCTGGACGCATTTCAGAAGCTAATCCCAAGATGACTATAAATGATGTCTTTGCGCTCGTTGAAGATGATAAATTATCTGTTGATAACGTCATCCGTCAGCGTCTGCAATCAGATGTTGTTTTAGTCAACCAGCTTGGCCATTATATTATTAATAGTGGTGGGAAGCGGTTGCGACCTTTATTGGTGTTACTTGCATCACGTGCATTTGGCTATAGCGGCTATCACCACATTCCTCTCGCGGCCGTGGTCGAGTTTATTCACACGGCTACGTTGTTACACGACGATGTGGTAGACAGATCAGATTTACGGCGAGGTAAAGAAACCGCAAATGCCATTTGGGGCAATGAGGCCAGTGTGTTGGTTGGAGACTTTCTCTATTCCAGGGCGTTTCAAATGATGGTAGAGGCTGGAAGCATGCGGGTCATGGAAATACTTTCTAATGCGACTAATGTCATTGCGGAAGGTGAGGTGATGCAGCTATTAAACTGTCATGAACCCAATACCACCGAAGACACCTATTTAGAAGTTATTCGCGCAAAAACCGCCAAATTATTTGAAGCGGCAGTGCAGCTTGGTGGAGTATTAAGTGGTCGTTCGGAAAGAGAGATTGATTCTCTTGGGCGTTATGGCATGCATTTGGGTACGGCATTTCAATTAATCGACGACGTACTCGATTACAGTACAAGTAGTGAGCAAATTGGTAAAAATATTGGCGATGATTTAGCTGAAGGCAAACCTACATTGCCTCTTATATATGTGATTCGTACGGGTTCGCCTGCACAAGTTGCCTTAGTGCAAAAAGCCATCGAGGACGGTGGAAGAGAACTAATTAACGATGTCATCCAGGCAGTGGAAGAAACGGGTGCCATAAAATACACGGCTGAAGCCGCCGAAAAGGAAGCTGAAAAAGCCATTCAGTTTTTAAAAATTATACCTAATTCCGAATATAGAGATGCTATGCGGGTCTTAGCTGAATTTTCTGTTAGCCGCACATTTTAACAGGATTCTTTTATGCCTTTATTTAGACTGATTGCGATTGCCTTAGTCATTTGGATCATATGGTTTTTTATTCGAAAATCAGTATTACAGGCCAAAGCAAGAATCAATCAGTCCAAAAACTCCCAAATTAATCCTAGGGCTAATAATCGCATCGTCAAATGCGATACCTGTGGGGTACATGTGCCGCAAAATACAGCATTTCAAAAATCCGATAAATTTTATTGTTCTGTGGAACATATCGATAGACTCTAATTTCATGAGACTTAATCTGGGGTTAATATTGTTGACGAAATAAGCTGCTATAATTTTTGGGACTAATAATAAAAATCCTGGAGTAGCTAATGAAAAATACCCACAAAGGATTCACCTTAATTGAGTTAATGATCGTTGTCGCAATCGTCGGCATATTGGCTGCAATTGCGTTACCTGCCTATTCCAAACACACGCTAAAAGCGAAAGTTGCTGCTGCTATAAGTCTTGCCTCCTCGGTCAAATTCTCTCTCGTTGAATATTATAATACCAATGGTGCTTGGCCAGCTAACAACACCGTCCTAGGGTTGGGAGCCAATGACGGGACGGGTATTATCAGTGATACGGTAGCCAGTGTATCTGTGTCTGGAAACATTATTACGGTTACATTTAATGCGGATGCGGGTTCCGGCATTGCGGGGGACCATTTCACCATTGCGGCGCCAAGTAATCCTCTGAATGGCATTATTACTTGGGATTGTAGTAGCTCCGGTTCCAGCGGCGTAAATGCTGATTATGCACCGTCAGGGTGCCGTTTTTCGGGTTCTTAGTAACGGCGAGTCATCCGTGTCGAGAAACCAATGATGTTAGGGTCTGTTGACGTTTCATTTTCACCTCTGCTGCGCCTGAAAAAACGCCAATCCAGGCACGAGGAGAGAGGATTGGTTATTCCAAATGAACGAGGAGTAACGCCGAGTGGCGTTTTTTCAGGCGCAACCCGAAGGGCTGGGCCGCTTTTTCCGTCCTACTGCGTTGTCAGTCGCTTGAGTAGAGTCACTACACGGCACTTCTTCCGCCTTGTAGGGCGAAAAAAGTGGCTCCAGCAGTGATGAAAGTGAAACGTCAACAGACCCTAGTCGGGCTTGCAAAAAAACTCGTAGATGCAAAACTATTATCCTCGTCTGTGCTTGATCGCATACAACAGCACTCGCAAAAATCGGAAAAACCCTTCTTTACTTGCTTGTTAGAAAACGATGCTATCGATAATAGCAGTGTTGCGCATCATGCAGCATTGGAATTTGGCCTGCCGTTAATGGATTTAAGTGGCTTGAATATAGATCCAGAAATTACTGCCCTGGTGCCCGAAAATCTCATCCGAGAGCATGCTGTGTTACCGTTGCACATCCGCAAGAACGCATTGTTTGTTGCGCTCTCGAACCCCTGTGCGCTTGAGGTGATGAATGAATTAAAATTCCATTGTGGTTATGAGATTGAGCCGGTTTTAATCGAGCATGAACAGCTCCAACGAGTTATAGAAGAGGCGCTAAGCCCTAATACGCTTGAGCTTGATGAGATTGCAGACACTGAACTTGATGCGCTTGAAGTGGTAGAGCTTGAAGTGGGTGATATCGATATTGATGATGCTCCGGTGGTTCGTTTTGTGAATAAAATTTTACTGGATGCGATAAATAGAGAAGCATCTGATATACACTTTGAGCAATTTGAAAGCCATTCAAGAATAAGATTTCGTCTAGATGGTATGTTAAGAGATATTGCAAACCCACCAAAAGAAATCGCGGATCGAATTACCTCACGAATTAAAGTCATGGCTAGGCTGGATATAGCGGAACGACGAATGCCACAAGACGGCAGAGTTAAGATGAAAATTAGCCGAACCCATGCCGTAGATTTTCGTGTGAGTACCTGCCCAACCCTTTTTGGAGAAAAAATCGTATTACGTCTATTGGATGCAAATAGCGTTAATTATGATATGACCACCCTCGGTTTAGAGCCTGAGCAGGAACGCGTATTTTTGCAAGCTATCAGTCGTCCGCATGGAATGATACTGGTCACCGGGCCAACCGGTAGTGGTAAAACAGTCACCATGTACGCGGCGCTCAATCACTTGAACTCCATCGAGCGTAATATTTCTACCGCTGAAGATCCTGCAGAAATTTATTTGTCAGGCATTAATCAAGTCAATATAAATCCTAAAATTGGATTAAGCTTTGCCTCAGCATTGCGAGCCTTTTTGCGCCAAGACCCCGATATCATCATGATTGGGGAAATACGGGATACAGAAACGGCTAATATAGCAATGAAGGCGGCGCAAACCGGGCATTTGGTGTTTTCGACATTACATACCAATGACGGCCCACAAACATTAAATCGGCTATTAAACATGGGGGTCAACGATTACGATGTGGCTTCATCAATTAGCTTGATTATCGCTCAACGCCTGGTTCGAAAACTTTGTCCTGAATGCAAACAGGCAAGCCAAATACCTAAGGAGATATTATTAAGCGCCGGTTTGAATGCAAGTCAGTTGACGCTCTATAAACCGGTGGGATGCCAGCAGTGCAACCAAGGCTATCGCGGAAGAGCTGGAATCTACCAACTCATGCCGGTTTCAAGCGACATGGGTAAAATTATCCTGAACGGAGGCAATAGTATGGATTTGTCTCGGCAAGCACACAAAGAAGGCATTGATGATTTAAGATCAATAGGACTAAAGCTGGTGATTAACGGAACGACCAGCTTGGATGAGCTTAATCGCGTTACGATTGACGCCGCCTAGGGGATATTTTCAGCATGCCCAGAAAAACCCAACAAATAGATACGTTTCGCTGGGATGGCACCCGTCGCAATGGCCAAAGAGTTCACGGAGAATTACGTGGATCGAGTTTTAATATTGTCAAGGCTGAGCTGCGTCGGCAAGGCATTACACCCATAAAAATAAGAAAAAAACCTAAGCTATTATTCGATATGCAAAGACGGCGTATTTCGAGCAAAGATATTGCTTTATTTACCCGCCAACTTACCACGATGATTTCTTCAGGCACAGCGTTAACCCATGCACTCGACATTATTGCCAAAGGAGACGACAATCCGAGAATGCAAGAGATTGTTATTGCGATGAAAGCAGATATAGAAGCGGGAAGCTCATTGGCCCATGCCTTGGGCAAACATCCCGGTCAGTTTGATACCTTGTTTTGCAATCTTGTCAAAGCGGGTGAGCATGCCGGTATTCTGGAACATCTGCTTGATAGAATTGCATCTTATAAAGAAAAAACTGAATCTATTAAAGGCAAAATTCGTAAAGCACTTGTTTATCCCTCTGCTGTTTTAACGGTTGCGATTATTGTGACGGTTATGCTATTGGTCTGGGTGGTTCCTCAATTCGAAAGTCTATTTACGGGCTTCAATGCTGAATTACCCGCGCTGACTAAAGCAGTTATAGTGGCTTCGGAGTTTATGCAAGCGTGGTGGTTTATGCTGTTTATTGGTAGTATGACCATGTTTTTTATTCTGCTTCGAATTAAAAATAGTTCGGCAGCATTTGCCTTGAATTGGGATAAGCAGTTATTACACCTACCGGTCATTGGCGGCATTCTCCGTAAAGCAACTATCGCACGATTCTGTAGAACCTTAGCCACCCTGTTAACCGCAAATATTCCTTTGGTTGAGGCCATGGGATCTGTTGCCGGTGTGGTGGGCAATCGCCATTATACAAAAAATATTTTGCAAATACGTGAAGACATTGCCACCGGGCAACAGTTGCAAATGGCGATGTCGCAAAGTAAATTGTTTCCGAATATGGCAATACAATTGGTTGCTGTAGGAGAGGAGTCAGGTGCACTCGATACGATGTTAAATAAAATCGCTGATTTCTATGAGCGCGAAGTCGATGAGGCTGTGGATGCGCTAAGCAGTTTGATGGAGCCATTGGTTATGGTTATTCTTGGCGTTATCATCGGCGGCTTAGTTATCTCAATGTATCTTCCTATTTTCCAAATGGGGCAGGTTTTTTAGATGCCAGAAAGTTTTATTCTGATTGCAAATCAATATCCTTGGTTTTTTTATTCGTTTGTTGTTCTTGCAGGTCTTTGCATTGGAAGTTTTTTAAATGTGGTCATCGTGCGCATACCCGTTATGATGGAACGGCAATGGCAGGCACATTGTCAGGAAATTAAACGAGAAAACGTTGCAGGCGATACTGGCGATGACAAAGAAAAAACGGCCAAGCCGTATAATATTGCGACTCCGCGTTCCCATTGCCAGCATTGTGGATACTCGCTAAGGGTCTGGGAGAATATTCCTCTTATCAGCTTTATCTTATTGCGTGGGAAATGCTCTGCTTGTGGGGTGGGGATTTCGCTGCGTTATCCCGCTGTAGAATTATTGACCGCTATTATGACGGTTTTTGTGGTGTGGCATTTTGCGCTTTCAGTCCAGATGGTCGCTGCACTTTTACTGACTTGGGTATTAATAGTATTAAGCTTTATTGACTATGATACCCAGCTATTGCCCGATTCGATAACACTTCCGTTGCTGTGGTTAGGCTTAATAGTTAATATTTCAGCGACCTTTACGGTCCTTAGTTCAGCGGTTCTTGGTGCGATAATTGGCTATCTCTCGCTGTGGTCTATTTATTATATTTTCAAATATTTTACCGGAAAAGAAGGCTTAGGCTTTGGTGATTTCAAGCTACTCGCGGCGCTAGGTGCATGGTTTGGTTGGCAGCAATTAGCGATTATTATATTTTTATCGTCGTTTGTCGGTGCGATGATTGGGATATTACTTATCCTTCTTGGAAAACAAGCTGCGAGCAAGCCGATTCCATTCGGGCCGTATTTGGCCCTTGCGGGTTGGGTTTCTATGATTTGGGGAGAGAATATGGTTGAATTCTACCTAAATGTAGCAGGTTTGAGCTAATCTGGATAATCCCAATGTGCGTATTCAAGGAGCCTATATGTTAAGCATCGGCCTGACGGGTGGTATAGGTAGTGGAAAATCCACCGTAGCCGAGCTTTTTGCAAAAAAAGGTTTGCCGATTATTGATGCAGATGTCATCGCTAGAAACCTGGTTACTCCAGGCAGTCAGGCACTTAGTAAAATCGTTGCTACATTTGGCCCAGGTATCATTGCGCAAAATGGTGAACTGGATCGTGGTAAGCTCAGGTCGATTATTTTTGCAGACGATGTTTTGCGTGAAAAATTGAATGCTATTCTACATCCTCGTGTACAACGCGAGATTCGAGAACAAATAAAACATTTGAATACACCTTATTGTATCGTTATGATTCCTCTGCTTGTTGAAAACTCGCTTTATAGACTTGTTGATCGCGTATTGGTAATAGATACTTCGGAAAGAATTCAATTGAGACGCACCGCTGAACGAGACAATGTTCCGGTGCAAGATGTTCAGGCGATTATAAATATACAAGCAAATCGAAAAACCCGAAGAGATCGAGCTGATGATATCATTGAAAATATATCCAGCATAGATGCATTACAGCAACAGGTTAATGTTTTGCATCAGAAATTTTTGGATATCGCTAGAGGGCATTAACCATTAATATATCCCAACCTGCTGCAGAACGCATTTATGAGCTCCCCCTTAATGAGCGCTTACGGACTTTTTTAAGGCTTGAAACCTTATTTGCAGAAGCCGAGCATCATTTAAAGGGCAACAATGAAATAGATACTCGAGCAGCCGTTAGAGCAGTGCTGAGTATTGTGATGATATTTTCCCGTCCTGAATTAAAAACAGAATTTCTTAAAGAGATGGATAGGCTGTGTACCTCATTAAGCAAATATTCCGAAATAGATGGGGTAGATATCTCACGCTTAAGCGATATTCGTGAAGAGTTGACGATCATGGCGCGTAATCTCCGGAGTATGGATGGGCAAATTGCGGCTTCGTTAAAACACAATGAATTTTTGACTTCTATCAAACAGCGGGAGTCAGTGCCCGGTGGAGCCATGGGTTTTGATACCCCTATGTATGCGTATTGGCTGAGTCAAAGTGGCCAAATGACGACTCAGCAAATCCAGCGATGGTTGCAAGAATTCGAGCATGTGAAACAAGCCTTAATACTCTCCTTGTCCTTGATACGCAATGCCGGTGAATTTGTCCCCGAGCTGGCAACCAAAGGTACTTATTCAAAATCTTTAGATACGTCTATTCCTTATCAAATGATTCGCATTAGCGTGGCGAGTGATGTGGCGGCTTTTCCGGAAATTAGTGGTGGACGACATCGTTACACGGTACGATTTTTAGAACTTAACGGTGCAGATCGGCCTACGCAGATTGAAATAGATGTGCCTTTTAAGGTAACGTGTTGTGGATTATGAATAAAATCGTTCAATGTCCGCAATGTGCCAAATCCATAGAATGGGTGGCTGAGGAAAAATTTAAGCCTTTTTGCAGTCAGCGCTGCCGTGTGATCGACTTAGGTGCGTGGGCCGATGATCGTTACTCCATTCCGGATAACCAGAAAACAGCATTGGATGGAGACCCCACTGATTTTGAGTTTATAGACAAGGAGTGAGCGCTTTTCCCCGTTGCTCCCTTAAGTAAAATCCATAGGATCTACGTCAATACTCCAGCGAACCTTGTTGCCCATTTTTTGCAAGCTAATATATTCCGTTAACTCGCCTGTTAAACGATGAAGTTCAGACCGATTGTTTGATAGCAAGAGCAGTTGTGAGCGAAACTTTCCTGCTTTTTTTTCCATCGCCGGTGCAACAGGGCCTAGGCATTCGACTCGCTGAGCGCTTTTAAAGCCACTATAGTTTCTAAGACGCGATAAAAACTCAAAAGCATGTTCTTGTTTTACCGCCTCGGCACGAAACAATATGCTGCGGACAAAGGGTGGAAATCCTGCGGCTTTGCGTTCCTCCAGCCCCATCTTTGCGTAAGTGGAATAATCTTGCTGTACCAAGGTCGTCAATACAATATGCTCGGGATGGTATGTTTGAATAATGACCTCACCAGGTATTTCAGCTCTTCCCGCCCTGCCAGCAACCTGAGTTATCAGTTGCGCCATTTTTTCTCCAGATCGTAAATCGCTGCCATAAAGCCCTTGATCGGCATCTAAAATCCCCACCAAGCCGACGTTTGGAAAATCATGGCCCTTGGCAAGCATTTGAGTCCCTAGTAAAATTTGATTCTTGCCGTGTTGAATCTTATTGATGAGGGCGTGGAATGAGCCCTTGCGTCGGGTAGTATCACGGTCGATACGTATTACTTCTGTCTGAGGAAACCGAGTTCGTAGAAAGTCTTCTATTTTTTGTGTGCCGAATCCCAGAGTGCGTAATTCATCGTGATGGCATTTCTCACACGCTGCGGGTAGTCGGGTTTCTGCACCACAGTGGTGGCAGCGTAATTTACCACTTTGTTTGTGGACGGTCATAGGCTGCTCACAACGCTGACATGCTGCGACCCAAGCGCATTGATGACAAATCAAGGTTGGTGCAAATCCTCGCCGATTAATAAATAATAAAACTTGTTGCTGTTGTTTCAGTTTTATTTCGATGCGTTGCAGTAATGCAGTGGATAAATGTTCAATCAGGTGTTGTTTTTTTAAATCAATCAAGGTGAGTCGTGGCGCTTGCGCAACACCTGCTCTTTTGGGTAATGCTACATTAGTACATTTTCCTTGTTCGACATTGAGCAAGGTTTCAAAAGAGGGGGTCGCTGATCCCAGAATAATCGGTATATTTTTTCTTTTGGCCAAGAGTAGCGCGATATCTCGGGACGAGTAACGTAAGCTGTCTTGCTGTTTGTAAGACAGATCATGCTCTTCATCGACGATGATCAAGCCTAACTTTTCTAGCGGGGTAAAAATAGCTGAGCGAGTACCCAAGATAACGCGAGCACGCCCTTCTTTAGCATCAAGCCACTGGTTTTGGCGTTCTGAGTGGTTCAAACCTGAATGCAGCACGGCAATATTTTCGTTGAGTCTGCGGTTGAAGCGCTCAACGAGTTGTGGGGTTAAGCCAATTTCTGGAACCAATACCAAAACTTGCTTGCCTTTTTGCAGCACTTTTTCGATGATCGATAGGTAAACTTCCGTTTTGCCACTGCCGGTGACTCCGTTAAGTAAATAGCTCGAATATTTATCCAGCGAGCGACTCATACACGTGATCGCATTGAGTTGATCGGAATTTAAGCGGAGAGAAGATGTTGCTGTGTCGTTATTTTTTTTATTTTCTTTCTCTTTTTTTGCAACAGATTTTTCCAACCACCCTTTATTGATTAAGCCATTTAATGCTTGGTGAGAGCCGTGGAATAATTGATTAAATTCAGTGTTTGTCAGTTCTTTTTTTAACTTAAAATATTCAATGATTTTTTTTTGTTTGGGTGCACGCTGAAACTCAGCAAGGCTTGCGGTTGCTTTGTCTGCTGCTAGGCGTATTACGGGCGTTTGTTTGCTTTCAGCGAGCACCGGCTTGCGCAGCTGGGCTGGCAGCATAGAAAATAAGGCCTCTCCCACCGGGTAGTGATAATAACGCGCGACCCATAACAACCAGTCTAAATGGTTTTGCTCAAACAAGACCTGCTGATCGATGACGCTAAGTACGGTTTTTAACTTACTGCGGTCAAACGCGGTTGTTGAATCGACAGACACGACCAAGCCGACTAACACATGATGGCCAAACGAGATGCGTACACGAACCCCAGGTCGAATTTCGCTATCTAGATTATCCGGAGGCAAATAATCGAACAAGCGGCGCAGTGGCACCGGAACCGCAACATGTAGTATTTTCAACTCACTCATGCAGGTAACTTTACCATGCCAACATGGGCAAGAACCAAGTACATATAGGCTATTTTCCTATAAGTATTCATTATCAAAAGAGAAAAATCGTTATCCACAGAAGCTGTGGATAACTTTGTGGATTATTTGTGGGGAACAACGGGTTTTGCCCGCGAGACATGGCATTTCGTTAGATTGTTTAAAGTTTAGGCTAGGCGTAACATATTGTTTTATATTAAATTTTTATTTCATATAAATATATACGTAAAAAATAAAAATATTCAGGTCTGTCTATTGACAGCTAAATCATGCTGTGAGTAAAAGGTCGAGATGTCAGATGTTTGACGCCGTCTATGTTGCTAAAGATGTGGGATTCCTCTTTCATCTCAAGAGACACAGGTATTAACTGTTGCCATGTGCTAAGAAAGTTCTTACATGGGTTCGCCGACCGGTATACTCGCTGCTTAATGGGCCTCATGCTTAAGAGTATGTATAAGAAATAAAAACATGGTAAAACATGGCGAGTAAAGCGGTGCAGGCTCCGGCAACATGGACGATGAGCCAGAATAGCGCATATGTTTTGTTATTTATACGAGTTGCTGATGGGCTGAGTAAGCCTGAAAAACAGGTGATGAGTAATGCAATACTTAGCACCATTTGGAAACCATAACCCAAAGACACAGAGTGCGTGTAGAAAAGTATCGGTGCCATGACTCCTTGCCATTGATGCATGCGTAGTTTTTGGCCTAAATGTGTAGACCTGATTTGCTGTCGAGAGAGATATAGTTTCCATTGCATGAGTATAAAAGCCATGAGCAGGAAGCCAGTGGTTTGTTTGTACAGATTAACTTGTTGAATTTCTGCGAGAGCTGGCCATTTCCAATCAGCAATCAATACGGTAATCAGCAATACATAAAAAAATATACCTACGATAAGGTGAGGTTGACGGCGTACCCGTCGAGCAGGTGTTTGCATCGTAGGCAACGCACGCAATGTTATTTCTTCATCCGTGTGATTTGGGCTTGAGTTAATCACAACGAAACCGCTTGTTGGCGTTTAATGTTGGCAACGAGCAGTGTGATCTTACTAATAGTGATGCTCGCTGTACGATATTTTACTACGCGCATAAACTCGTCTACATCAGGAATATAGTAACCATCTCTTGGCCATTGATTGCCGATTAATGGTGGTTTTTCTGACTGATTCATTTCGATAATTAAGTTGTTATAGGCTTTTTTAACGCCATCATGCAATGCCTGGACTAATAACAATACCTCATCAATGGCGACTTCTTTTTTTGGGTAAGTCCAGGTGGTTACCCCCATGACATCATCGAGTTTCCAGTCTGTCTTAGGGCTATCTTTATGTTTGTTGTGGCAGGTAATACACGGTTTTACCGAAGCAATATCGGGAGCCATGTATACATAACGCTGGGCTTCCTGAATGAATAGAAATTTTGCTTTTCTATCTTTTTTTATATTTTTGAAAACTTGCAGTTGCATGCCCTCTAACTGATTAGCTTGATTGATGGCATAATCAGAGCCTAAATATAGTCCCAGTTTGGCCTTGCTGCGTTCAATGCTACGAGCGGTCTCTCTTAAGAATTGTGCAGGAAGCAGTCCTGCGTGTACATTAGGTTCCCCCCAGTTTTCGTCGAATAATAAATTTTGTTTTTTTCCAGCGCCTACAATTTCTTTGGTGTATAAGTTACGTACGATTTGATTTTCGTTGTCGAGTAATATTAAGACTTCCTCAACGGGGAGGCTAAGTCCTGCATGTTTTTCATCGAGCAAAGGTGGAGGGGCAGTGATAAAGAGATAGACTGACAAAGATATTAAGACCAAACAAATGAGAGTGAACTTTCTAAATATTGGCATAACGCTTTCCCTTTATTGCTTTATAGTATTTTTCTTTCCCATAAGGAGAAGGCAAACCATTAAAATATTGATTGATTTGATCCTGGGTGAATATTTTCTTGAGTGACTCGCTGGGTTTAGCTTTGTGATTACCATGAAAATCGTGACAGCCTAAACAGCTTGACCATCTTTTTTCTTTGATTAGCTGCTGGTGTGAAACATCCAAGGGATCTTTTTTGATGGCTAGTTTTTGATGACAAACTTTGCAACTGCTAATGCGCATGGTAACGCGTTTTCCTGTATGCTCACGATGACAGGAATTGCAATATTGGGGTTGTATAGCTAGGCGGGCCTTTGCATAGCGGGGTTCAAAAAAACGATAAACTGGATGTCTATCTTTGGGTCGGTCATGGCAATGAAGACAGCTTTCATTGGTAACCTGGCGATGTCCAATATCGGCACTTGTATTACGCAATCCAAGAATATATTGGGCGTTTGTTTGCAGTTGTTGGCGTAGCGTGCCCCCTGCTTTTTTATGGCATTCATCGCAGGAAAGTTTTTCATGACCAATATTAATAGGGCCTGGTGAGTCTAGCCAGTTGCCGCTGTCAATAAAAGTATAGCCAGATAAACCAACGAATGAGATTAATGCAAGCCATAAGCCCAACAGTTTCCCCGTGCGCGTTTTCTTTTTGATAATTATTTTGTGTTTAGGCATTCTCGGCAGGCTCCGAAAGTGTAATCGAGGTTATATTTTTTTTAGTTGTGATGCGGCTTTGAGAAGTGTCAAATAGACTATTATTGATTTCAATATCTGCCAGCAGATAACTGTCGAGCACAGAAAAAAACGCATTTTTAGCTTCTAAAAATACATTTTTTAAGCCACACAAGGGTTGAATGACACAGGGATAAGTTGTATTTTCAAAACACGCGGCAAGATTGAAATGAAACTCCATGTCTCTTACAATATCCCCAATATTGATTTTATTGGCAGGTCGAGCGAGAGTGATTCCTCCGGAGTTTCCGCGCATGCTGTGAATGTATTTTTTATTTGCGAGATCGGAAATAATTTTAATTAAATGATGTTTGGAAATATTGTAAAACTCTGCTATTTCTCCAATCGTGCATTGAGCACCATTTTTGGTGTTCAAATAGATTAATGCTTGTAGCGAATACGTGGTGTAATGATTTAACTGCATTGCCCTTCCTTTTCCTTTTTTTTAAAGTTTTTAGTATTTTTTTAGTGTCAAGGTGGCAGTTATTCGTGTGCATTTATTTTTATAATATACCTGTGGCGTTTGAGATTTAGGCTTTTAGTGTGCGTCATATTCGTTTCATGGCAAGGC
>CAZWUO010000070.1:0-15657 GCA_964636675.1 uncultured Ectothiorhodospiraceae bacterium | reverse complement strand
TATGCTACGCGTTGTTCTATCTAAACCAGGGATTACCCAAAAAGAACTTGGGACAGAATTGCGGCTTGAAAAATCGACTATTGTTAGGTTTGTTGATGCTTTACAGGCAAAAAAATTAGTTGCAAGAAAGCGAACTGGCGGTACGGATGGGCGCGAGCAATATATTCATCCAACGGCAAAAGCAAAGAAACTGCATTCGTCTTTAGAAGATATTGGAGAAACTTTGTATCAAACAATGGTATCCGCAATTGGCAAGGAACAACTTGAACTATTCGTAGGTCATCTGCGAGAAAACTGCAATAAAATTAAATAGGTTTTTTTAGCAAAATAGTTGTATGCACAACATAATAGGAAAAACATGTTACCAACCGAAATAGCAATAAATGGATTAGCCACTACTGAAATCGAATTTTCTCACCCTGAATACGCACTCACTGAATTTTATCGTGCGTTCAACACAGGCGATTTAGAATTAATGGCATCTAATTGGGGAAGAGATGAAGAAAGTAGCATGTCAAATCCTTTAGGCGGAGTGAAGCGAGGATGGAACTCCATCCAGTCGGTTTATGAACGTATTTTCGGAGGTGGAACTAAAATTTATGTGGAGTTTTATGATTATTCGATACATCAATCGAGCGAAATGTTTATCGCCGTCGGACGCGAGCGAGGCTATGTTCAGCAAGGCAATAACAAAATTGATCTTGCAATTCGTACCAGTCGAACATATCGGATAAAGGGTGATAGATGGCAACAACTTCATCACCATGGATCAATCGATAATCCCGAATTGCTAAGGCAGTACCAGGGAATAGTTTCGGGCAAATAGCGAGGGGAAAATTTAATGCCATATGTGAATATAAAAATCACCAAAGATAGCGTCACCAAAGAAGAGAAGGCCCGATTAATAAACGGTGTAACAATATTATTAAAAGAGGTATTGGGAAAAAATCCAGAAACTACTATTGTCATCATCGATGAGATCGATACAGACAATTGGGGAATCGCTGGCGAGCAAGTCACCGAGCGAAGAAAACAAGGTTTTTAGGATGATGAAATATCGCGCAATATTTCATCAGCTGATTTACATTCTACTGGTGATGAATACAACTTTCTATGCTCACGCTGCCACCAACGAAAAGGATGAGAACATGGTTGAACTTATATTCGCACTAAAAATTACTGATGAAGAAAAATATCGAGAGTATCGAAATGCAATCCATCCGCTAATGCACAGACTCGGCATTATTGTATTGAAAGAATATAGAATATCGGAAGTTGTTCATAGCAATGATGAACGAGAAAGTGTAAATATGTTAGCGATGTTTGGCTTTCCCAGCACGGAAATTAAAGAAGAGTTTTTCTCCAGCAATATTTATAAAAATGCGAAGGCTTTGTTTAAAGAATCAACGACGAATTTCAGTGTGCTGAGAGATTAAGAGATCTTGCAAGTATTTAAAAAAAACGGTGTAACGCAGCCGACGCGATTTCTGCTAACTGATTTAGAAAGACGGTGCTTATACCCGCTTTAAATCGGTCTTGATCGTTGCTTGCAACGGCAAAAAAGCCCATTGCTTTATCTGCATTCATAATAGGCACAAAGGCCATCGATTTAATATTTTCAACCTTATTGCCAAACAGAGATTCTAATTGTTGCTGATTAAAGCGACCACAAATAGGTTTTCCTTGTTTAAGAATAGAAGCAAAATATTTTAGACTTTTGGCATCCCGCTGCACTAACACATCTGCGCGAGAGGCTTTAAACTCTCCGATTAATTTAATCACGACGGCTTCGGCTTTAAAATCTACCAACAAACGTTCATTGATAATTGATAAGTATTCATCGATGTTTTTTGCTTTCACCAATTCAGTACTAACCTGGTGTAGCTTCAACATTAACTGATCGTTTTCGTTTGCAATGTCGACGAGCTCTTTGATTTTATTGCGCAGATCCTTGTTTTCGCTACGCAGCAATGCAACCTGACGTTCGATTAGCGAAACCACACCATGATTGGAATGGGGAATGGTTAAATCTTTCAATAACTGCGCATTCTCTACAAAAAAATCATCGTTATGCCGAAGAAAATCGATGACATCTTTTGGCGCAATCGTACTTTTTGGTTTTTTTTCACTTGATGGCACTTGAATTGTCATGCGTCTACTATCCTTAATACTACTTAATTCCACATTATACGTTTGGCGACATTAACGTGCTTGTTAGCACCACGTCAATGGCATACTGACGAATGATTGGCGGGCAAACTATTCACCAATGACTGGCAAAATATTAGGCAACAACAGTTCACCATCAAAAACCTGAACCGCTGGCCCTTGCATTTTGACAGTATGTCCATCACCTTCCCATTGAATACGCAAAACCCCACCGGGCAAACTCACCTCAACCTTGGAATTGAGCACTCCTTGCTCGATACCAACCACGACTGCCGCGCACGCCCCAGTACCGCAAGCCAAGGTCTCACCCACACCCCGCTCAAAAACACGAAGCATTATATGTTCCCGATCAACAACTTGCATAAAGCCCACATTGACTTTTTGGGGAAACCGCGGATGACTTTCTAATAATGGGCCAAATACTTCGATAGGGGCATGGGCCACATCAGCAACAGTTAATACCACATGGGGGTTGCCCATGGACACTGCCCCAACCGTCAATTGCTGGATTTGCTTATCTAAATCTGTGACTTCAATTGGATAAGCGGACGCTGGAGTTTCGGCAATAAAGGGGATTTTATCCGGGGCAAGTTCCGGTACCCCCATATCAACGAGTACCTGATCATCATCCATCAGCTGCAAAACGATTTTCCCCGTATTGGTCTCTACGCCGATCCGGGTATTTTTACTCAAACCTTTATCGATAACAAATCGAGCAAAACAACGCGCCCCATTGCCACACTGCTCCACCTCATGACCATCCGCATTAAATATGCGATATTTGAATTCAGCATCTGCTGACTCCGGCGATTCAACCAATAATAACTGATCGCAACCGACCCCAAAATGCCGATTGGCGATAAATTTAATCTGTTCAGGCGTTAATAATAATTTTTGATTTATCGCATTTATGACCACAAAGTCATTGCCTAGACCCTGCATTTTTGAAAATTTAACTCGCATAAATGATTGATTACCTTGTCTATTTAATGGAAAGACCGGACTGCTTCAAGCACTTTGAACACCCGCTATTTAAAAAGTTTGATGGCGATTATACGCAATTAACATTATAATCCATGGCGAAATATACATCATCTTTGTCAGGAAATTTTTATGGACCAATCTATTATTTTCGATCTTGAACTTATTAAACGACATGATAAAGCAGGTCCAAGATATACATCTTATCCCACGGCAGTGCAATTCAACGAACAATTTGGCGCAGAACAATATACCCAGCATTGCGCAAAAACCAATGAAATAAGCCGCGCTGCAACCGCAGCAACTCCCTTATCGTTATATTTTCATATTCCTTTTTGCGATACCGTTTGTTTTTATTGCGGCTGCAACAAAGTCGTTACCAAAGACCGTAGCAAAGCGCGCCCCTACCTCGATCGCGTATACCAAGAAATCGCGATGCAAAGCAAACTCTTTGATACTAACCGCATCGTTGAGCAATTGCACTGGGGGGGCGGCACGCCTACGTTTATTAATCACGCTGAGATGCGTGAGTTCATGCAGGTCATACGTGATCACTTTACGTTAGCGGATGATACGCAGGGTGAATACTCCATCGAAATTGATCCGCGCGAAGTGAGCGCCGATACTATTGCACTACTCCGGGAGTTAGGCTTCAATCGCCTGAGCTTAGGGGTTCAAGATATCGACCCAAAAGTGCAAAAAGCAGTTAACCGTATCCAGCCAAATGAAGTCACTTTAGCGGCTATTACCAGCGCTCGAAAGCAGGGATTTAAATCTATCAGCATTGATTTAATTTATGGCTTGCCGTTGCAAAATGCAGCGTCCTTTAATAACACTATTGATTGGGTAATCGACACCTCACCGGATCGTTTGTCCGTTTTCAATTATGCGCACCTGCCTGAAATGTTTAAACCACAACGGCGTATTAATGAAGCGGATCTACCCTCCGCACAAGAAAAACTGCTTATTCTTCAGCAAACCATCGAAAAACTCACGACTGCGGGTTATGTTTATATTGGCATGGATCACTTTGCTAAACCAGACGATGAACTTGCCATCGCCCAACGCCAAGGCACGCTTTATCGCAATTTCCAAGGCTATTCAACGCACTCCGATTGTGATCTTATCGCGCTAGGTATTACTTCAATTGGTCAAATAGGAAAAACCTATAGCCAAAATGTAAAAGACCTCGAAACTTACTACCAACTCATTGATGCTGGCAAATTACCGGTGTATCGTGGCATTGAGTTAGACAATGATGATGTACTTCGACGTGAAGTCATTACCCAACTTATTTGTCATTTTGGTGTGGCCAAAAACAACATAGAAAATCAATTTAATATCCAATTTGACACTTATTTTGCGCCTGAATTACAGGAATTAAAAATGATGGAACAAGAAGGCCTTGTTTCGGTGACAGATGAAATGGTAACCGTGATGCCAGGTGGTCGATTATTGATACGCAATATATGCATGGTGTTTGATCGTTATCTGCGAAATGTAACGACACAACGTTTTTCGAAAGTGATTTAAACCGACGACTTAATCAGGAATATCCTCTCTTTATGTCCGCGCACTTTAAATATACCGAAACACCCAGTAACAACGGCAACGACTGGTATAATATAAAAAAATTGCTACCCTATCTGTGGGAATATAGAGGCCGGGTCGTCATTGCCTTGCTGTGTTTGATACTTGCAAAAGTTGCGAATGTTGGTGTCCCCATTGTATTGCGCGACATCGTAGATGCCTTAGATATTAGCTTACAGCAAACCCTCGTATTACCTGTTTTATTGCTCATGATCTATGGTGCATTGCGTATCGCTAGCGCACTGTTCAACGAACTGCGTGACGTATTATTCACCCGTGTGCGTTATCGAGCAATGCGCAGAATTACCATACTCACCATGGAACACCTGCATAATTTGTCCTTGCGCTTTCATTTAGAAAGAAAAACCGGAGCTATCAGCCGAGACCTGCAACGCGGTGCCACCAGCCTAAGCTCATTATTGAATTATTTCACCTTTAGTATTATCCCCGTTATCGTGGAGCTATTAATGGTCGCGGGGTTTTTACTTTATTCCTATGATGGAATATTTACCCTGATCATTTTTGCATGTATCGCTGTATATATCGCATTCACACTGGCGGTGATGAATTGGCGTATTAGCCATCGACAAGAAATGAATAAACACGAATCGAATGCGAATAACATCGCTATTGATAGCCTGATCAATTATGAAACAGTCAAATATTTTAATAACGAAAAACTCGAGAGAAACCGCACCGATGAACATTTAGAAAAATGGGAGGATAGCGGCGTTTTAACCCAGACCTCCATGTCAATACTGAACTTCGGGCAAGGCGCTATTATTGCGATCGGTGTGACGATAGTTATGTTTTTTGCGGCAAACCAAGTCGCTATTGGTGCCATGACTCTCGGCGACCTAGTGCTTGTCAATGCATTTTTATTACAGTTATTCATCCCCTTGGGGTTTCTCGGCATCATCTATCGGCAAATTCGATATTCTTTAACCGATATGGAAAATCTCGTTCATTTATTAGAGCAAAAACCAGAAATCGAGGATCATGAAAGCGCAAAAAATTTGCGGGTAAAAGCTGGCGAAGTAAAATTTAATAATGTCTCCTTTGCCTATTCACCAGAGCGCGCAATACTTAAAAATATTAGCTTTACCATTAAGTCCGGAAAAAAAATTGCGATTGTCGGTGCAAGCGGTGCGGGGAAATCTACCATTGCACGGCTGTTATTTCGGTTTTACGAGGTAAACCAAGGCTCGATTACCATTGATGGACAAAATATTTCGGCAGTAACCCAGCATAGTCTTAGACAACATATTGGCATCGTACCGCAAGATACCGTGTTATTTAACGCAAGCATTTATTATAACCTCGCCTATGCAAAGGCGGATGCCACTGAAGAAGAAATTCATCAAGCCGCTAAAATGGCCAATATCCATGACTTCATCCAAAGTCTGCCGGATGCTTACGCCACTTTAGTCGGCGAAAGAGGACTAAAACTTTCAGGCGGTGAAAAACAACGCGTCGCCATCGCAAGGGTGATCTTAAAAAGGCCAAAGATACTCGTCTTCGATGAAGCCACATCCGCCTTAGACACACGTTCAGAGCAAAGTATTTTAACCGAACTCAGCGCCGCCGCCGTAAACCATTCAACCTTGGTTATCGCTCATCGACTTTCTACGATTGTGGATGCAGATGAAATTTTAGTACTTGAGAAGGGGGAAGTCGTTGAGCAAGGTAGCCATCAAGCCTTATTGGAAAAACAGCAGAACTATTTCAATATGTGGCAACTGCAACTAAAAAAATCAAAGCAATAATACCTAAACCCTAATCGCTAAGGGTATATTCCTTTAGAATAGACCACGCCTTAAGTTTTTCTTGCTTTGACAACGCAGCCATTGCCGGACTCGTTGAAGGCAACCTAAATGATTGAAACTTTCTGGTCACGTCATTCAGCAGTGGCAATACACGCTTGTTATACTCCGCTTCTGCTCTAATACCATTAAAAAAAATCGATTTTATAAAAGAGTAATGCTGGTAAAACACATCAAACTCATTGTTTATAACTGACTTACTGTCAATCGCCGAATCCAAACTTCCTTTTCTTTTGCAGGTTTTAAGCACATCCCAAACAGCCACTTTATTGCGCAATAAGCGAGCAACTCGCTCCTCGTAGCTTAGCGTCAGATCAAATGCAAATAACTCGGACATGATGTACCAAAAACTATTCCGTGGATGTGCATAGTACGCTTTTTGCTTAAGGGACTCTTCACTCGGCATAGAGCCAAGAATAAGTACACGTGCATCACTATTAACTAACGGAGAAAAACCAATGAGAGACTTCATAGAAAGGGATTTAACCAGCAAAAAAAAATCATCAAAATATCGCTATTTTCGAGTCACCTGTGAGGATGATCACATCAAATAGCTGCAAACGTCCATCATACTTAGAAGTAATCAAGGATGTCCACAAAATACACCGTGGACTGAGAACAAAACAAATCAACAATAACACGAGGTAGAATGAACGAAATGGATAAAGTCACTCGTTTTTACCGCACTATCAACAAAGAACAAAAGGAAAAAGCAAAAACGGTATTATTTGTCATAGGGATTGCTTTCACATTGTTTCTATCCACCCAGCTTTGGCCTGAAGACCCGCAAACTCAGCAGATTCCGGTTAACAATAAACAGACATTTCTTTCTTCTACGTCTTACCCCTTTTCGTTAACCCTTATTGATAACCTGGTCGGCTCAAAACTTTACGGATTAGACTCAATAGACAAGCCCATATATACCCATAGCATCTAAGATTTAGGTGTCACTGCACGCCTCCTTTATTCCATGGCTGTGTTAAATCCCTCACAATAGAATGACTATTACTCGACAATTGCTCCTGCATTGTTCTATCTACGGCCATGGCCTAGTCATCATTTTGACTCGCCTAAGAGCGCCTACTTTTGGTGCCATGAAATAAATGTGACGCATATTTACACTTAAATCCTAAGCGCTATGGGTAAAGCCTCAATCAACTCTGCTAACATTCTGCTGTATTCCCAAATCATTTTTTGTTGACATAAGTGGTGTTCAGTAATCATCATCTACTTATTGGTAATTTATTATGATATCCATGCAAATTATCATAGAATAACCTAATATAAAAAGAACCGCCCCATCAATAAATAATCATTCTTTGGGGATATTTGGGAAAATAGAGGTTAGATGAGCAAATTTGCAATTTTATGGGTGGTATCTGCTATCACATTTAATGCATCACCCCAATATGTGGCCGCCCAAACAAATGACCTGCGCTCAGCCATGGCTGAGTATCGTGCAGATAATTATGAAGAATCCGTCGACATATTGCTGTCGACCACCACGGCTGCAACGCGAACTGCGGATGATAACGCGTTGCTTGGACTTAGTTATTTCAAGATGCAAAACTTCGACACCGCCCTTCCCCTCCTGGAAAAATCCCGCAAAACAAGTAATATTAACCAGCATCTCAAAACCCAAAGCGGTTTGGCCTTAATCGAAATATACCTGGCACGATCAGACCTCGAAGTCGTTAGAGCATTACTCAGGCAAACTAAAGCAAGCCACTTCTCCGATCAAGCACAAAAAAAGCGGCTTAAAGCTGAATTGCGCTTAGCTGAAAACCGCCACAAAGACGCAATTTACCTTTATACCCAAGCCAAGGAACAAGACGCCTCGCTCGCCCCTATAGTGAACTTCAAAATATCTCAGATTTATGTGCAAACTCAAGAGTTAGAAAAAGCTAAAAACCTTATTTCCCAAACACTTAAATCATACCCCAACAGATTCGAATCTGGCCAATTACGCTATAGCTTGCAACAAATCAATGCCCTTGAAAAACCCCGACTGATTGCTCAATTGGGCTATCGTGTCGAATACGACAACAATGTCACACTACAACCCGACGACAATTCTATCAATATCAGCAGCCCTGGTAGTGGAAAACGTGATTTTCGGAATACATTTACCGCAGACGCTTTGTTTAAAAAAAATCTACCAAAAAATTGGCGCTTACACTCTGAAGCGCATTTTTATCAAAGCCTCCACCCCGCTTTACGCCGCTATGACGAAACTCGCTTTTCGATGGTATCCAGTCCCACCTATTCCAAAAACAATTGGAGCCTGCGTTTACCGGTGGAATTACGCTATGCCTTGCGCCAGCAAAATAATAATGAACGCAATATAGGTATCGTTCCGGGTATCACTTACTCTTTTGATAATAAGATCAATCTACACCCCTATCTTAACTATCAAGTGACCACACTCGACGCACCCAGCATTCCGCAAGAAGATCGCAGCGGACGCTTCATCGGCGCGGGCTTTCTCGCGTTAATACCTTTCAATGATCAAAAAGGCGCTATCAGAGTACTTGCACAATATGGCGATAATAATACACAGGGCAGTAATTGGGATAACTCCGAGACCAACATATTAAGCCAACTACAATATATCGTTTGGCGGGACATTTCAGCCAATATTAGCTATCAATACCTCGCCAGAGCCTATAAAAACATACATCATTCTGAACTGGTAAGAAAACAAGACAATGCTCACTTGATATCCGCTAAACTAGAGCTAAAACTATGGAAAAATTGGGCTATATTTGCACAAGCTGCTTATGTAAGCAATATCTCTAATATCGCATTCTACGATAATACACGGCAGATCATATCCGCCGGCACTTACTGGCACATAAGATGAAAATAATAAAAAAGGCTTATCCTTTATTAGGTCTTTTATTGACTTTGTATTGCACATCCGCTTATGCAGAAACAGTCGGCAAAGTGACCGCTCTATTTGGTAAAGCAGATTATTCTCGTCAGGGAAAGGCAAGCCAAAACCTTAGCGCTGGAGATTTAATAGAAAAACACGATATTATTAGGACTAAACGTCATTCTCGACTCGAAATCACTTTCCACGATGGCAGCAAAATCACTTTAGCCCAACGTACACGAATGATTGTTGAAGATTATGTTATCGGTGAACAAGCTAATGCGTTATTCAGCATTACCCGCGGGAAAATTCGCGCATTTGTCACGGATACCTTTTCCAAAAGGAAAGAATCATTTAAAACTCGATCCCGCACGGCAATAGCTGGGGTTCAAGGAACAGACTACGAAATGCACTCATCAGCATATGGAACACAGGTATTGGTGCATAAAGGACTGGTATCGTTTCAAAGCCTTGAACCAGGGATAACACTCATTCAGTTATTACGTGCTGGCGAATCTGCGCTCATACGCCCGGCATCACCTCCGGTCGTCATAAACCTAGCCAGCGGTAAACAAAGCCCTACAACACAGACTACGCGTAAAAGTGATACCTCGAACGAAAAAAATATTATTAACACGGATATTAACAGCGGCGGCATGCAAGACATGATTGCTTCAGGAATGCAAAACCAAGACCCAAGCACACTTGCGCCACAGAAAAATGTCACTATTCCATTACCACCCAGTCCTAATTTACCGTAATCGATAGCAATAATGACACAAATAAAATACGCCATTGATAACAACACAGCGACGAAGAATTTGCTACTTCGTTTAATGGTATTCATTAGTGCTGCCGTCATCGCTACAGCAAGCCTTGCGGCGGAAGTTTCATGGACAGGGCTTGCGGCCACGCAAAACTGGAATGCCCCCGATAATTGGTCGAACGGCGTTCCCCAACCCAATGATGATGTATTCATTTTAGTGGATAACACTCAATCCATCATCATTAATGATGATGTTGTTATCGCAAGTCTGCAGCTCACCGAAGCAACCTTGCAAATACAAAACTCACTAACCATAACCCAGTCATTTGACTGGAGCGGTGGAACATTGTCAGGAAGTGGCAAAACCCTATTAAATGGAACGAGTTCAATGCTGTTTCTAGGCCCCTACTTTGGCATGTTAGTAGACAATCATGAACTCATAAATAATGGAACCCTGTACTTTAAAGGTGGTTCTTTTATTCTAGAGAGTCAAACGGTATTAACGAATTCTGCAAGCGGTGTTTTTGAATATTCGAACGATACCAATACACATATTCATGGCGAACACTTATGCATCATGTGTAGTGTCATGTTCGGTGAAGGCTTATTCGTCAATAACGGCATTGTCCAAGACATCACAACCGCTGATACTACGCCGATACTCGAAATCTATACAATATTTCATAATAATAATCTCGTAAAACTAAGCAGCATCCGTACATATGAAGAAGCCGGCCTAGCCTTACATGGCGATGGAAATCATAGCGGTATTTTTGATATCGGCGAATATAACGGCGAGATACTTTCATTTCTAAGTGGCACTCATGAGCTAGGGCCTAGCAGAAATATACACGGAGGCATATCACAAACGCCTTTTTTTTCTGACAATGCGACTATTACATTTACCGAATACCGCGCTCTGTTCATTGGCACATCCGACAATGTGTTACTGGATAGCGGTCCACTCATTATTTCTGATATTACTTCTAGCAATAATTTCAATTTATCGCTGAGTGAAAATGCCGGCCTTACCTCTTTGGCATATAGCCCAGAGCACGATTTTATTGGCTCAGATACCGTTAGCTACTGGATAACAAATACCAATCGAGAAATCCAAGCTATGATTAACTACTCAATTATTGATTTTTCACTTGATCAAAATTCTGTTTCAGAGCTTGTTCTAAATAACGCCTTAGTCGCCACAATACTGCCCTCAGCTCCTGCTGAATTAAGCTACCAATTGGCGACCGGATCATCCCCTGCGTTTAAACTCAGCACCGAAAATTCAGCGCAAATACTCGTTGCAGACAGCAATTTAATCGATTACGAAACGACTAATACGCATGCGATCAGCGTAACGGCAACAAATCAAATCGGACAACGCCTTACCTATACTTTTGATATTTTCGTACTACCGGAGAACGAAGCGCCTACTGTCATCGAATTATTGGGCCAACAAATTCCGGAAAATGCGACAAATCAAACCGTCATTGGAACACTGAGCGCCAATGATCCTGATCAAGGCGATACCCACACTTTTGAGTTATTAACCCAAAATACACCTTTCGAGATTGTGGGCGACGCGCTTAAAGTAAGCAATACAAACTTATTGGATTTTGAAACCATTGCACAATATGCCTTAGAAATTAAAGCAACGGATACCGGCAAACTTTTCACTCAAGAAATATTCACGATTACCGTCACTGATTCCAACGAAGCACCGAGTAACTTACGCTTAAGCAACAACTCAGTCTCTGAAAATGCGATAAATGACACGACTATTGGGTTCTTTTCTTCTACCGACCCGGATGCCAACGATAGTGATACACACATTTACACGTTAATAAGCTCAGGGACTCCGTTTGAGATCGCGGCGAATCAATTAATCGTCGCTGATTCCTCCCGCTTGGATTTTGAGTCCAACGATAGTTACTCACTCAATGTTCAAGTCACTGACAGCGGCGGAATGTCGCTGCAAAAAATATTCACTATTAATGTGATAAATGCCGCTTCAGGCAACATCCAATTCGAACTGGCAGAACATACCATTAATGAAAACGCAGAATCCTTTGATCTATTAATTACGCGTGAGGGAGGCTCTGACGAAGCCATCAACGCCAGCATCGACATAGCAGGAACCGCAATTGATGAACAAGACTTCACTTTATCAACGACCGAAATTTCTTGGGAGCATGGCGACTCCGCAGCGCAAACGATTACATTATCCATTATTAATGATGAAATAGATGAACCCGATGAAACGATTCTGCTTTTATTAACGAGTGAGGATGCGACACTCGGTAAGCCCTTCAGCTTGACGATCAACATTATAGATAATGACATTGCCGTATTTCCTAACGCGGGATCATTTGACGCATCTGAAACCATTAGCAGCCCACAGATTGGCCTACCTTATACCCAAGAAATTCAAGTCAGTGGTGGCATTGAACCCTATGCTTTCACTTGGCTTGGCTCCATTCCGGGGCTAACCCTGCAAGGCAATATGATCACAGGAACCCCGTCAAGTTATGGTGATTTCGAATTTTCAGTAACGATATCCGACAACGCTGAAGCAAACCCAGCAACAAAAACATTACGCTATACACTGAGGGTATTGCCTGAAGATCTCATCATAATTCCTGCTGAGTTAACCCTAGGAATTAAAGATGTCACTTATGTTCATCAATTTTCTGCATTTGGCGGTATCCCACCTTATCAGTGGCACACGGTAAGCGGATTACCCGAGGGCTTAACCCTGAGAGATACCGGTATGTTAACGGGAAAACCTCGCCAAACCGGTGACTTTTTGTTTGCAACCACCGTTACCGATAGCCGCGGAACAAGCGTAAGCGCCGCGCTGACGCTGACTGTTTTCGACCAAGGCTTGATGAGTAACACGCCTGAATTATTGCCCGCTGGAAAAGTTAACATCGGATACGCAGTCCCCATACTCGTGAGTGGTGGTAACAACCCTTACGATTGCGCTATCACCGCGGGAGCATTGCCACCCGGATTGATATTAGAACAATGTAAAATCTCCGGAGAACCTGAAATAATCGGCGACTACTCATTCCAGTTACTCGTTTATGATTCGAATAATCCCAATATTGCCATACAAAAACCACATACCATCGCCATTAAAGCGACAGCTGCCGGACTTCCGTCAAAAATAACGGTTGCTCGACGCACTGAAATACCGGATCTATCAACCAGTAGCCCCGGAGAGTCTTATTTAGACGAAGCCAGTACCGGCATGGCTACCGATGCTTTTGGAAACCATTATGTGATTGGGCATGCTTACACCAATAACTACTATGCAATACAGATTTTAAAATACATGCCGGACGGCATACTCGAATGGCATCAAACATTTGAATCAGCAACTCACAATTATGTTTACTCAATCGCTATTGCACCCGATCAATCAGTTTATGTGGCGGGGTATCAGTTATCAGATACTACCTACCAAGGCCTGATTGTTAAATACAATAGCCTAGGCACGCTGCTTTGGGAAAAAAACTACCCCCAAGAACTTGCCAATACATTTTACAAAATAGCAGCAGACTCATCCGGCATTTATTTGGTGGGAGAGGCGTATGCACAAAATAATTTTGATGCGCTGATATTGAAACTTGATCACAGCGGAAATCAACTATGGCAACAATCTTATGCAACAAGCACCAACGATACTGCTTATGACCTAAGCCTACTTCCCTGTGCAGAAGAAGCATCGAGCTGCGAGCTAGTGACCGGGGGTGCGGTAGGAAATTCGCTAAGAACGGGATGGTTGCATAAAAGAAAGACCAACAATGGCCAATTAGTCGGCGATACGATAAACATTCCAGAAGGAACCGTAAAGGCCATCGACCACACTGAAGACGGAGATATTATCGTCGGTGGGGACAACAGCAGCAATGCGGGTTGGCATTTACAGAAATATAATAATGATCTCACCCAACAATGGGTCAGCACGTATCAAGAATATTCAGCGGGAGGCATGCGTGATATTGTTATTGACTTCGACAATATCATTTACACCGTTGGTTATGGCTTTAATGACAAGGATAGAGACGTGCTCATCATTAGCCTCGACGATGACGGAAAACTAATCAGTGAAAACTTGATAGATCAAACCGAAGATGAACGTGGTAATAGCATTCTCATCGATGCAAATTACAGACTCATGGTGTCAGGACAACAGACAACGGATACATCTGCTAAATTTTTATTGTTAACGATTGACTACGGGAAATCAATTCAATAGGAAACCACAAATTATTCCGAATGAGCTAAGCACGCAGCTCACGAGCAAACAATTATCCTAGGGACTCTGATTAATTTCCCAAAAGTATCCGCAACACCAATAACGCCTGTAATCCTGCACGATGAACAAGCCTAAAAAAAATTATTTTTTATAAGCCTGCGCGCCTTCAACAATCAGTCTAGCAGACTCAGCAGCGTCACCCCATTTTTCAACTTTAACCCATTTACCTTTTTCCAGATCTTTGTAATGCTCAAAAAAATGCTTGATCTGGTTTAATAAAATTTCTGGCAAATCGGTCGCTTCTTTAACGTGATCATACAGCGGTGTTAGTTTACCAACCGGCACAGCAACGAGCTTTACATCACGACCCGACTCATCGGTCATGTCCAAGACTCCAACCGGACGACAGCGAATAACCGAAGCATGTTTTAATGGGATAGGCGTTACCACCAAGACATCTGCTGCATCGCCATCATCCATCAAAGTCTCCGGAATATATCCATAATTACACGGATAATGCATCGCAGTACCCATAAATCGATCGACAAACAACGCACCGCTCTCTTTATCCACCTCATACTTCACAGGCTCGCTCAATGCTGGAATTTCGATAACGACATTAAAATCGTTGGGTAAATCTTTACCTGCACTAACATTATTTAAACTCATTATTTTCTCCTAACTCAGGGCTAACATTTCATTAACGTAGCTACTCAAATCAGTTAAACTATTACAATTAGAACCTCAAACCTATCCAGAGGCCATCACTGAGTGGCTGTACGCTCAAAAAAAGGCCGCTATTATAACGTATTCTGACCAATATTTTGATTTTTTGGATACTGAATCAAACCTGATAAGAGGATACACAAACAAAATGAGAATTATTCTGCTGGGCGCACCGGGATCAGGCAAGGGAACACATGCAAAAATGCTGGTTGAAAAATACCAGATACCCCAAATTTCAACCGGCGATCTGCTCCGGGCTGCGGTTGCGGCCAATACCCCACTCGGCATACAAGCCAAAGCAATTATCGACAGTGGTAACTTGGTTTCCGATGACATTGTACTTGGGATAATCAAAGAACGCCTCGCTGAAAGCGATGCCCAGCAAGGGTTTATTCTCGATGGCTTCCCGCGCACCCTCGTCCAGGCACAAGCACTGGATGACATGCTAAATATCCAAAAGTCA
>CAZWUO010000069.1:0-15961 GCA_964636675.1 uncultured Ectothiorhodospiraceae bacterium | reverse complement strand
CATTTCTTCAGCCAGCGTTGGCTGATAACCCACCGCGGATGGCATACGTCCAAGCAAGGCAGATACTTCGGTACCTGCAAGCGTGTAGCGGTAAATATTATCAACGAAGAATAATACGTCACGACCTTCATCACGAAAAAATTCCGCCATGGTCAAGCCTGTCAACGCCACACGTAATCTATTACCGGGAGGCTCATTCATTTGGCCATAGACTAACGATACCTTATCGATAACATTAGAATCCGTCATTTCATGATAAAAATCGTTGCCTTCACGAGTTCGCTCGCCAACACCTGCGAATACGGAGTAACCGCTGTGCTCGATAGCGATATTACGGATAAGCTCCATCATGTTGACGGTTTTACCGACTCCAGCACCACCAAATAAACCCACTTTACCACCCTTGGCAAACGGGCAAACCAAGTCGATGACTTTAATGCCGGTTTCTAACAGCTCGGTAGTCGGTAACAATTCATCATAAGCTGGGGCTTTGCGGTGAATTTCCCATTTTACTTCTTCACCAATGGCTCCCTTCTCATCAATAGGCTCGCCTAAAACATCCATGATTCGACCCAGTGTTTTTTGCCCCACGGGTACTTTAATCGCGGCACCTGTATCAACCACTGACAATCCACGTTTTAAACCATCGCTGGAACCCATCGCAACACAGCGCACAATACCATCGCCTAATTGCTGCTGCACTTCCATCGTCAAATCGAGTTCATCGAGTTTTAATGCGCGATATACTTTAGGAACACTGTCACGGGGAAACTCTACGTCTACTACCGCGCCAATGACTTGAACAACCTTGCCTGTGCTCATGCCTCTATCCTCTTACATTCAAATATAAAAATCTTTTAGGAACCAAATGCACGACATAACTTTTTTCGTGCAAACGTCTGTATCATTAAACTGCGGCTGCACCACTCACAATTTCAGAAATTTCTTGGGTAATGGCTGCTTGACGTGCTTTGTTGTATACCAGCTGTAATTCGGAGATAATATCACCTGCGTTATCCGAGGCGCTTTTCATCGCCACCATTCGAGCAGCTTGCTCACATGCAGAATTCTCAACCACGCCTTGATACACCAGTGATTCGATATAACGTGTCATCAGCTTATCCAATACAACCTTAGCTTCAGGCTCATACAAATAATCCCAATGATGTTTTAACTCTTCTTCTGGCTCAGCAACTTGAACCGGTAATAACTGATCAACCTGAGAGTTTTGCGTCATGGTATTTACAAAATCATTTGAGGCGAGAAACAATCTGTCGATCTTGCCGTCATCATAAGCGTCCAACATCACCTTTACGCTACCGATAAGATCCGCAATTTCAGGCTCATCACCCAGATGCATAGCTTCTGAAACAATCCGGCCTCCAAAGCGCTTGAAAAAACTAACACTTTTTTGACCAATAGCACAAAGATCGATCTCAACCCCTTTTTCATTCCACTGCTTCATTTCACCCAGCAGTTTCCGGAAAAGGTTACTGTTCAATCCACCACACAATCCTCGATCAGATGAGACAATAATAATACCGATCCGTTTAACCGACTCCCGGTCAACAAGATACGGATGTTTATATTCGGGATGCGCATGCGCTAAATGGGCAATCACATTGCGCATTTTGAATGCATACGGTCGAGATGCTCGCATACGTTTTTGCGCTTTGCGCATTTTACTCGCTGCAACCATTTCCATCGCGCGTGTAATTTTCTGAGTATTTTTAATACTCTTTATTTTTACACGTATTTCTTTTCCGACGGCCATTTAAAACTCCTGTTATTTACCAGGTGCTATTAGCTTTAAAAGCTTCAATTGCTGCACGCATTTTAGACGCAATATCGTCATTAAAATCTGCAGATTCATCGATGCTATTCACCAAGTCCGCGTTATTAGATTTTATATATGAATGCAAGGCACTCTCAAAATCGACAACCTTAGAAACATCCACATCGTCTAAAAAGCCCTCGTTCGCAGCGAATAATGAAAACGCCATCTGAGAAGTACTTAATGGTTGATATTGCGCTTGTTTCATCAATTCGGTAACACGTTGCCCTCGTTCAATTTGCTTTCTGGTGCTTTCATCGAGATCAGAAGCAAATTGTGCAAATGCAGCAAGTTCTCTATATTGCGCCAAGTCTAATCGAACACCGCCACCTAGTTTCTTAATAATTTTGGTTTGAGCAGCACCGCCCACACGAGATACCGACAAACCTGCATTTATCGCAGGACGAATACCCGCATTAAATAAGCTGGTTTCCAGAAAAATCTGGCCATCGGTAATCGAAATTACATTGGTGGGTACAAAAGCAGAAACATCACCCGCCTGTGTTTCAATAATAGGCAGCGCCGTCAATGAGCCTGTTTTACCTTTCACTTCACCGTTAGTGAATTTTTCAACATAGTCTGCATTGACTCTTGCCGCTCTTTCTAGCAAACGGGAATGCAGATAAAAAACATCACCAGGATAGGCTTCACGACCGGGTGGACGACGCAGCAACAATGAAACTTGGCGATACGCCCAAGCTTGTTTTGTTAAATCATCATATACAATTAACGCATCTTCACCACGATCACGAAAATACTCGCCCATCGCACAACCTGCATACGGCGCAATATACTGCATCGCTGCTGATTCAGATGCAGGCGCTGCCACAATAATGGTATTTTTGAGAGCACCATGTTCTTCTAATTTTTTTACCACATTGGCAATCGAAGAGGCTTTCTGGCCAATGGCAACATAAACACAAAATATACCAGAGTCTTTTTGATTAATAATCGCATCAATCGCAACCGCGGTCTTACCCGTTTGCCGATCTCCGATGATTAATTCTCTTTGGCCACGACCGACTGGAACCATTGCATCAATGGATTTCAAACCTGTTTGCACTGGCTGATCGACCGACTGACGTGCGATTACACCCGGTGCAATTCGTTCAATCGGTGATACGGCTTTGCAATTTATAGCGCCTTTGCCATCAATTGGATTGCCTAAGGAATCAACAACACGACCCAATAGCTCGCGCCCAACCGGAACTTCAAGAATTTTACCCGTGCATTTAACTGAATCACCTTCAGATATGCCTTGATAATCACCTAATATTACGGCACCAACGGAATCTCTTTCTAGGTTAAGCGCGAGACCGAAAACGTTTCCTGGGAACTCTAGCATTTCGCCTGACATAACATCAGACAAACCATGAACTCTCGCAATACCGTCAGTCAGACTGACGACAGTTCCTTCGGTTCTTGCTTCTGTTGAAGCATCAAAATTCTTTATCTTATCTTTAATAAGATCACTTATTTCTGCAGGATTTAATTGCATGGGGTTTTCCCTCTAAAACTTCAGATTAGTGAGCCAATACACTCGCCAACCGATCCAGTTGCCCGGAAACTGAACCATCGATAACAATATCACCAGCCCTGATAATGGCACCACCTAAAATCGACTCATCTATTCTTACAGATAATTCTATTTTACAGCCAAGTCGATTTTTCAGGGCTTCAGTTATTGCTGCTTTTTGTTTTGCGTCAACTTTTACTGCTGAAATCATTTCTGCAGCAATGGTCTTCTCGGCGTCGGCTTTTTGTTGTTCAAAAAGCGCTGAAACTTCTGCGGCCAAAGAAAGGCGACCATTTTCTGCAAGTACTTGCACGAAATTTTTGCCCTGTTGATTCAAAATCTTGCCACAAATATCAATAATAAAGCTCGCTAGCTTATCACTAGAATACTTTGGATTATTGAGGATTGTGATAACCTCAGATTCCTTAACCACAGAAGCTAAAGTTGCCAACATACTCGACCACTCAGATAACCGCTTATCTTCATTAGCCAACTTAAACACAGCACACGCATAGGGACGAGCAATTGTAATTGATTCAGCCATATCGGATACCTAGCTCTTATATTTGGGCAGCTAGATCTTTTAACAGATCAGCATGTTCATTAGCATTGATTTCTTTCTTCAAAATCTTGCTTGCACCAGCCACCGCTACCGCAGATACATCTTTGCGCAGCTGTTCTTTTGCACGATTTATTTCTTGCTCGATTTCAGTATTTGCAGCAATAACAATTTTCTCAGCTTCAACTTTAGCAGCACTTTTCGCCTCATCGACGATTTCATTACTACGTTTTTGCGCTAAACCGACAATTTCAGCCGCTTGCTTTTTCGCTTCACCAATAACACCAAGTGCTTTCTTTTCCGCTAACTCTTGATCATGTTTACCTTTTTCAGCAGCCGCAAGACCATCAGCAATTTTTTTTTGCCTTGCATCCATCACGTCTGTCAAAGGCTTCCAAAGTATTTTATTAACAAAATAAATCAGAAGGACAAAAGCGGCAACCTGAGCTAGCAGGGTGACGGTAATATTCATTGATTATTCCTCATAGCCTATTGAACAATGCCAAGCATTTAACCGATAGCGGCTTGCAACGCACCAACAAAAGGATTTGCAAACAAGAACCACATTGCGAAAGCAAGAATAATGAATGGGAATGACTCCATTAGACCCGCAAAAATAAACATGTTTGTCATCAACGCAGGTTTCATTTCAGGTTGACGTGCAATACCTTCTAGTGTTTTTGCACAAATCAAACCCCAACCAATAGCAGAACCAAGACCTGCTGCCGCCAAGATAACACCAACGCCAACCGCGGTGAACGCGTAAATGTTAGCAATCATGTCAGGTGTCATAGTTTATCTCCTTAATATAAAGTTAAAAACAAAAATCCAAAAAACTAATGATCAGATGTTGTTGCCATTCCAAGGTAAACAATCGTCAAAACCATAAAAATAAATGCTTGCAGGGTGATAACCAGAATGTGAAACACTAACCACGCTAAATCAAGTACCACTTGCAGCGGCACAATGAATAACAAGCCAAAACCTATTGCGGCTGAGCCACCAATAAGCGCGATAAGAAGGAATACCAATTCACCTGCAAACATATTTCCAAACAAGCGTAGACCTAAGCTTAAAGGTTTTGCTAATTCTTCGATCGTGGTCATTACGATATTAACAGGGACTACAAACTTGCCAAACGGGTGAAATAAAAACATTTTCCCGTAACCAAGAATACCTTTGGTCTTAATATTGTAATATAAAATTAATGCAAACACCGTCAACGACATCGCCATCGTTGTACTTAAATCAGTCGTCGGAACCACTTTAAGGTATCCAATGCCAATAAAGCTGCCTAACAATGGAAGTAAATCCACGGGAATCAAATCCATAAAGTTCATTAACCAAACCCATAAAAATATAGTCAAAGCTAAGGGAGCTATCAGCGGATTCTTGCCAGGAAAAGTGTCTCTCACTTGCTGCGCAACAAAGTCGAGGATAATTTCAACAAAATTCTGAAAACCACTCGGTGCATCAGTTTGCAGAGATTTACCTAATCGCCACGACACCACAATAATTAATGCGGCTAACGCATAACTAAAAAATACCGTATCTAAATGCAGCGCCCAAAAACTAGTCGCTTTGTGCGTCACCGGATCACAAGCACCAACACAAAGATTGGTCAAGTGATGCTGAATATATTCTACTGTACCTCCGCCAGAGGAACCTTCTGAAGCACTCACTGCATAAACTCCTTCAGTAAAATCAATTTTTTGTTCGTTCTTTAATTCCAAAAACAAAGCTTAACTGGGCTAGCGCAAACCCCACTGCGAGGGCTAACGGATCTAATTCTGCCCATTTGATTCCCGCAATAAAATAAACAATCACAAAGAGGAATCGCTTTACTGCCCCTAGATACAGCATACCCATGCTTTTACCAGGATTTTCTATCGCTTGTTCACTGGCTTTTTCAACCCCTGACCCAAGTATCAAGGTTGAGATCATGCTTCCAAACGCCCCAAAAAAAGCAGACATTGCCGCATGCGGCCCCGCATAGAAACCAAAACCCAAAGCCGCTAGAAATCCAATACCTGTTTGGATTGCTACGAGTCGCCGTGATCGATAAGCAACTTCATCGGATTCTAAAGTCAATTTAATTCCGGGTCGGTCAGTAGCCTGTATGCTTTCAAAATTCCACCCAAAACACCTAAAAAACCAAAAAGCAATAAAAAAATCGGGGTTGTCTGCAGCCAGCTATCGACTACAAAGCCTAATATGAACCCTGCTAGGATCATCGAAGTTAACATGGTTCCAACACTGATCAGGATTAAGTTTGGTTTTTCAGCGCCCGCCATCATATAGCCTACATTTTGAAGCGGCGGAATTATAAGGGGTGTAAGATAAGTCCGCAAGTAAAAAAACGGCTTACCTGAAAAATAAAAGGTAAAGTAATGAAAAGTTTATACTTATTTGATATGGGCTAATATGCCATCAAGTTCATCGAGAGAATTGTAATTAATCTCTAATTTGCCCTTGCCTTTTTCAGAATGTTTAATCTTAACTCGCGCGCCTAAACGTTCCGATAAATTATTTTGTAATGAGCGAATATTGGGGTCTAAGACCTTTGCGATCACTACTCCCTTTTCAACCCTTTGCAATAGCGCTCGAACAAAACGCTCTGTTTCGCGCACGGAAAACGTTTTACTGACCACATGACGAGCTGCTTTTACCTGCTGCAATCCCTGTAACGCGAGTAATGCCTTTGCATGGCCCATTTCAAGCTCTCTACGAGTCAACATTGTTTTTACTTCGTCGCTCAAGGTCAGCAAGCGCAGCAAGTTAGTGACCGCAGTCCGCGACCTACCGACTGCATCAGCCGCTTGTTGATGCGTCATTTTAAATTCTTCAATGAGACGATGCAAAGCCGTCGCTTCTTCCATCGAATTAAGTTCTTCACGTTGGATGTTTTCGATCAAAGACATGGCTACTGCTGCCTCATCCGGCACATCTCTGATGATAGCAGGTACTGAGTCTATGCCTGCCAGCTGTGTCGCACGCCAACGCCGTTCTCCGGCGATGATCTCAAACCGCCCTCCGGCAACCGGACGAACCACTATAGGCTGTACGACACCTTGTGCCTTGATCGAATTCGCGAGATCTTCCAGGCTCTCCGGATGCATGTCCACACGCGGCTGGTATTTGCCACGTTGAATGATATCAACGGGAAGTTCGCGCAAATTACCGTCGGTATGCGAATCTCCAGACTCGTTAAGAGTAGATTTGCTGGATGACATTGATGCACTCAATAACGCATCTAAGCCCCGACCTAAGGCTCTCTTTTTAACCACTTCGATACCCCTCAATTTGCAATTAGAGAATTTTCTCAAGCCGCGAATTTTTTCTAAAAATTAGGTTCCCGTTAAATACTCGGGTAAATCATGACGGCGTAATATTTCTCCCGCCAGGGCAAGATAGGCTTGTGCACCGCGGGATGATTTATCGTATTGCAGCACGGGCAAACCATGGCTTGGTGCTTCTGCCAACCGCACATTTCGCGGAATAATCGTGCGATAAACCTTATCCCCAAAAAATTTAGCGAGTTGCTCAGTAACCTGCCCGGACAAATTATTCCGCGGATCATACATTGTGCGCAACAAACCCTCGATTTCTAAATCCGGATTTAGTGACTGCTTTATTCTATTAATCGTGCTAATCAACGCTGACAAACCTTCTAGCGCATAATATTCACATTGCATAGGAATCATCACTGACTGCGATGCAACTAATGCATTCAGCGTCAACATATTAAGTGATGGAGGACAGTCAATAAGCACAAAATCAAAGTCATTTTCTATGACTTTGAATGCTTCCTTCATCCGAGACTCTCTATTTTCCATATCCAACATATGTACTTCTGCTGCCGTTAAATCACTATTACTTGGCAAAACATAATAACCCGCATCGTCTACTTTAAGGATGGCATCAAGCACCGGCATATTTTCAACCAGTACATCGAAGCTGGAATACTCGACCTCATTTTTATTAATACCGCTGCCCATGGTCGCATTGCCTTGCGGATCCAAATCGACGAGTAACACCTTTCTTTTTGTTGCGCTTAACGAAGCAGCAAGATTAACCGAGGTCGTTGTCTTGCCAACGCCGCCTTTTTGATTAGCTATAGAAATAATTTTATTCATAAAATCACAATTGCTCCGGGACATCAGTTGATGATATTTTCAACAGAAAACTATCATTTGAAAATCCATTTTCAAGTTTCACCGTTTTAGAACTATACCCAATAGGTAGGGATTGAAGCTCCTTTGCGAGCAAATTTCCCTTCATGAGATAATATACTCCATTTCGAGCACGTAAATGTTCGAGTAACGAGAGAGTCTCGTTTATCGACGAAAATGCCCGAGTTACTAGACCATCGTAGGTATGTTCCCGATACTTTTCAACACGGGAATGAATAACTCTTATGTTATTGAGGCCAAGCTCAATCCTAGCTTGGGTCAAAAAACGCGTTTTTTTACCGTTTGAATCCAGTAAAGTAAACTGTTTTTGGGGCAATACAATGGCGAGTGGAATGCCTGGCAACCCACTGCCGCTGCCCACGTCAATGACATTTTCTCCTAAAACATGCGGCGCTAAAGATAGGCTATCGAGCAAATGACGGGGGAAAAATTCTGCCGAATCTCGCGTCGCTGTTAAGTTATAGAACTTATTCCACTTAAGAACAAGCCTCTGATAAGCCAATAGCAAAGAAACGGTATCTTCATCAAAGCGTAAACCAAGCGTTGACAGTACGTGAGCGAGAGTAACCGTATTATTCATTGATTACTCAATACATCACTCAGAAGAGACATACTTTCTTTTTTTCAGGTGAACTTGTAATAAGGATATTGCGGCAGGCGTCACTCCGGACATGCGAATTGCCTGACCAATACTCTCAGGTTTCGTTCGTAAAAGCTTCTGCAATACCTCATTCGATAGACCTGTGACCTCTCGGTAATCAAAATTCATCGGTATTTTGACATTTTCATTTCTGCGCGTTTTCTCAATTTCTTGCTCTTGGCGCACAATATAGCCTTGATATTTTGCCTTTATTTCTATCTGCTCAATCACCTTTTGATCGATTAACAACGCATCGTCTTGCATAAACCGAATAATTGACGCGTAATTAATTTCCGGCCTTTTTAGTAAATCCATTAAATTAGTTTCACGCACAAGAGGCTTCCCGAGTATTTCCGTAACGAGCTTTTCATTGACTGTTTCAGGTCTAATCCATGCGTTTTTTAAGCGTTGCTCTTCAACAGCGATAGCTTCGCGCTTGGTAACAAAACGTTGCCAGCGATTTTCGTTGACCAAGCCCAAGTGGTAAGCTATTTCGGTTAAACGTAAATCTGCATTATCCTCACGTAATAACAAACGATGTTCGGCTCGACTCGTAAACATACGATAAGGTTCTAACGTACCAGAGGTCGTCAAATCATCGATGAGTACACCAATATAAGCATCATAGCGCTTAGGGTACCAAGTTTCCTTGCCTTGGGTTTTTAATGCCGCATTAAGACCCGCAATTAGACCTTGTGCAGCCGCTTCTTCATAACCCGTCGTGCCATTGATTTGACCCGCAAAAAACAAATCCTGAATGAACTTTGATTCCAAGGTGGGGAACAAATCACGTGGGTCAAAAAAATCATATTCAATCGCATAACCCGGGCGCAAAATATGCGCGTTTTCAAAACCTTTAATACTTCTTACCAAATTGTATTGCACATCAAACGGCAAACTTGTCGAAATACCATTAGGATAAACTTCATGCGTTTCTAAACCCTCAGGCTCTACGAAAATTTGATGTGAATTTCTATCGGCAAAACGTACGACCTTATCTTCAATCGATGGGCAATAACGCGGGCCTATGCCCTCAATAACACCCGAATACATAGGTGAACGAGACAATCCATTTCTGATTAAGTCATGCGTTTTTGCATTCGTATGGGTAATATAACAACTCACCTGCTTGGGGTGTTCACTGCCATCACTGAGAAACGAAAATGCAGGGATTGGATTATCTCCGGGCTGTTGCTCCATGACCTCAAAATTGATCGATCTACCATCAATACGCGGAGGTGTCCCGGTTTTTAAGCGTTTAATGCTAAAAGGTAAATCGCGTAACCTCTTCGCCAACGCGTTTGCCGGTGGGTCACCTGCTCTGCCACCTTGTGTATTGGCTTCACCAATATGAATTTGTCCACCAAGAAAGGTACCAACGGTTAAGACGACTGAATGCGCTTTAAATCGCAGGCCCATTTGGGTCACAACGCCTGATACTTTACCGTCTTCAATCAGCAAATCCTCTACAGCCTGTTGAAACAACTGTAAGTTTGCTTGGTTTTCTATCATATTCCGAATAGCTTGCTTGTAAATCACCCGATCGCATTGCGCGCGCGTAGCTCTGACTGCTGGCCCCTTACGTGCGTTTAATACGCGAAACTGAATGCCGGCACGATCTGCTGCATGTCCCATCGCACCACCTAAGGCATCAATTTCTTTCACTAAATGACCTTTACCAATGCCACCAATGGCCGGGTTACAACTCATTTGACCTAAAGTATCAATGTTATGCGTTAACAATAAAGTATGCGACCCAAGCCGAGCTGCGGCCAATGCAGCCTCCGTTCCCGCATGGCCACCACCGACCACAATGACATCGTAAATTTGATTGAAAAACATGATGATAACGTCAGCAGACCCTATGCAGAAAAACCCAGCATTTTACGGATGAAATCTTAAAAGAACCAGAAAATACAGAGCCGTTCTCGATAATATATTTGAAATATTCACTTGCCAATGCAAAAGGAAGAAAATATATGTCCGAGCAAATCTTCGTTAGAAAACTCTCCGGTTATTTCACTCAAAGCTTGTTGCGCAATGCGTAATTCTTCCGCAAGTAATTCGCCTGCAATGTTGCCGTGCAAATATGAACGTCCTTTAGTGAGCGCTTGCTCGCATCGACGCAATGCGTCTAAATGACGTCGCCGGGCTAAAAATACACTCTGCCCCGTATGTTCATAGCCGACCGCTAATTTTATTTTATCTTTTAGCTTGTCAATACCTTCACCTGTTTTCGCCGAAATTCCAAGGGCAGTTTCGATGATTTGGTTAAGCGGTTTTTGAGCAGCATCATCGACTAATAAATCCATTTTATTAATTAACAACAATTTCGCGATATTGCTCGGTAATCGATCTATTAATAATTGATCTTTTGCACTGAAACCAACCGCTCCATCGATCATATAAATAATAAGGTCGGCTACTTCGACTTCCTTCCAAGCACGTCGGATGCCTTCTTGTTCGACGATGCCTGCGGAGTCTCTAAGACCTGCGGTATCCGCTATATGCAAAGGTATTCCGTCGATACTCATATTTTCGCGTAAAATATCACGCGTAGTACCCGCTATTTCAGTAACAATTGCGGAATCACGTCCAGACAATTGGTTTAGCAAGGTCGACTTACCCACATTAGGCTGGCCTAAAATAACAACATTGATACCCTCATTGAGCAGCACGCCTTGTTGCGCCACTTTTAGTATATTTTCAACTTCGCATTGTAATGCCACTAATTGCATAACCACCTTGGCATCCGCTAAAAAATCTATTTCTTCTTCGGAAAAATCAATCGATGATTCTACGTAAGTTCTAAAATGAATAAGATTTTCTAGAAAACTAGAAATGGTTTTGGAAAACTCACCCGACAAAGAGCGAATTGCTGAACGTGCCGCGGTGGAAGATGACGCATTAATAAGATCAGATATAGCCTCAGCCTGAACTAAATCTAATTTATCATTCAAAAACGCACGTTCGGAAAACTCACCTGGATTCGCCATGCGTGCACCAAGCTGTAAAACGCGCTGCAAGAGTAGATCTAATACGAACTGACCACCATGACCATGAAGCTCCAGCACATCTTCGCCGGTAAATGATTGAGGCCCAGGAAAGAAAATTGCGATGCCCATATCAAGCACATCATTTGAGGCATCAAGAAAGCTTAAGTAAGAAGCAACTCGTGGTTTTAAAGGCTTATTCAATATAGCCTGAGCAATATGTTTAGACAAGGAACCTGATATACGAACAATACCCACACCACCTTTTCCAGGTGGCGTGGCTAAAGCCGCAATAGTATCCAATTAACTTCCCTTTTGAGTCGCTTTTTCAACCTGCTTGGTGATATACCATTGCTGGGCGATCGATAACAAATTATTGACAACCCAATATAGAACAAGACCTGAAGGGAATAACATAAAAAATAAGGTGAATATGATAGGCATAAAATTCATTATTTTTTGATGCATCGGATCCAATGCGGGATTATGACTTAGTTTTTGCTGCACATACATTGATATGCCCATCAGCAAGGGCAATACATAAAATGGATCTTTTGCGGATAAATCATCAATCCACAAAATAAAAGGTGCTTGACGAATTTCTACACTCTCTAAAAGCATCCAATAAAGCGAAATAAACACGGGAATTTGGACTAACATCGGCCAGCAACCCGACAATGGGTTAACCTTTTCCTTTTTGTACAGCTCCATAGTCGCTGCGCTCATTTTCTGTCTATCTTCGCCATAACGCTCTCGGATAGCTTGAAATTTTGGAGCCAATTTACGCATGTTCGCCATCGAGCGATAACTAGCCGCTGATAATCTATAAAACACTAACTTAATCAATAATGTCAGAATGACAATCGCAAAACCCCAATTACCAAGTTTTGAATGCAACCACTCAAGCACCCAAAAAAGCGGCTGGGCTATTATCGTTAAAAAGCCATAATCAACCGTCAGTTTTAAATTATCGGAGATACGTTCTAGTCTCTCTTGTTCTTTGGGTCCTACATATAAATTCGCGGAAAGCGTCGTCGTCGATCCTGCGGGGATTGATATTTCAGTGCTCGTTAAGCCAAGAATATAACGTGTATTATTAATACTCCTCGCGTAGAAGTGATTCACCTCACCGACTGCAGGAATCCAAGCACTTACAAAATAGTGCTGTAACATGGCCACCCAGCCTCCACTAAAATAACTTTGGGTGGGCTTCCAAGTTTCCATCTCTTGGAAATCTATTTTTTCGTAAGGTTCTTCGGGAGTAGAAACAGCTCCGCCCGTATAGGTGTAAAGCAATCTTGATTTGCCCGGCTCATCGTATTCATTTCTTTGGAATTGGCGATAAAGTCGCCCGTTCCATTCACTTGCCGTATTATTTTCAATCACATGGTCTATGGTTATTAAATAGCTATCGCGTCTAAAAGTGTAAATTTTAGTCACTTTAAGGCCATCTTCCCCGACCCAGTCCAAAACGACTTTCACCTCATCCTCACCTTGTCGGAGAATGACACTAGACTGATCTGATGAAAAAATAGCGTGATGATCAGGCGCTGATGTTTTTGATAACAAACCTGTTTGCGCTATGAATAATTGGGGTAATGCATCGTCCATAAAAGGGTAAAATTTATCGGGGACATGTACATCAACCGGGAAACGTTTTAAGAAAGCACGCCGTAAATCCCCGCCCACAACATCAATATCTATATCCAAGACATCCGTTTCGACACGAATTCTCTTATTCGATGTAAGCGCAGTTTGTACCTGTGCGCTCGGTCGATCAGCAACGTCATCCACTACAATATTAGGTTTGTCATCCGGTACACTGGAGCTGGAACCAATATCAGAATTTTCAGAGGGCGTTATTGCAATAGCAGATGATTCCGGGGCGATAGCTACATCGGAAACAATATTGTTTGTAGCCACAATAATTTCGGGTTGGTTTTTTGCACTCCACGCATCCCACATAAGTAACACAACAAAACTCAGCGCGATAAAAAGGAGAAGTCTTTGATTATCCATTAATAGTTAATTCTTATTAAGTTTTTCTGGCACAGGGTCCACTCCCCCTTCATGCCAAGGGTGACAACGAGTAATTCGTTTAAAAGCTAACCAACTACCTTGGGTCGCACCGAAACGTGAAATTGCCTCTTCGGCATAAGAAGAACAACTAGGATAATAACGGCAATTTTGGCCTAAAAAAGGACTTATAAAGTACCTATATATCTTTATAAAACTAGTTAGAATCTTTCTCATCTACCGATAAACCATGCCAAACGCTATCTAGAATCAGTCTTAACTGCTGATTCGATTTCTGATCTAAGCCTGGACGAGCAAGAAGAATAATATCAATACCCCTAGCTCCAAAACGATGCTTTCGAAAACTTTCTCTGCAAATACGCTTTAAACGATTTCGTTCCACAGACTTACGAACTGCTTTTCTCGAAAAAGCCATTCCAAGTCTATGGGTACTTCCTTCGTTAACTCTAGAATATGCAATGAATACTTGTTTATTATTCTTGCGCGGCTTAGCAAACACCCACTTGAAATCGGCTGGGGTTAAAAGACGATATCTTCGAGGAAAATGTTGGCGACACTGATACATCAAAAAAAACCAGCTTGTGCGTTAACCCAGGTTAAGCCAGTCCATTGATATTCTGCCTTTAAAAACAACGAGTAATACTTAGTCGGGCTTTAGGCTGTTAAACGAACTCGCCCTTTTCGACGACGCGCGTTAACAATTTGACGACCTGATTTTGTAGCCATACGTGCACGGAATCCATGTGTACGAGCTCTTTTTATACTACTGGGTTGAAATGTTCTTTTCATAATTCTATACCTATAAAGGCTTGAAGCTTCGGATAAAAGCCGGTCAAGATACGCAGGACGCCTACACTTGTCAATAGAAATAAATCTTTAAAACTTGATAAAAACTCTGGAAGGAGTTATCAGACATAGTTAGACTGGCGAGTCCCCTATTAACGCCTTTCAACGTGGTATAAAAATTGTCGCAAACTCTCTGGAACAAGTGTTTAACTCAGCTGGAACTCGAGCTAAGTACACAACAGTATAACACCTGGATTAGGCCATTAAAGGCAGAGTCTTCTGAAAACGGTATCGTCATTACTGCGCCTAATCGTTTTGTTCTCGATTGGGTGAATCGAAAGTTTCTGTATAGAATAAAGGAAATCAGCTCAGCTGTTCACGGGGAAGACTCCTTAATTACGCTGCAAATAAAAAAGATGTCCAATGATTTGCCTGCGCTAAGTTCGGATCCTAAACCCAAAACAGAAAAAATAACTACCCCAAAACAAATAGGTAATCGTGCAAAAATAGCTAAACCTCATCGGCAAGAATCTATACCCAACGTTATCCAACAAAGCTCGCTAAATCCCTTGTATAATTTTGAAAATTATGTCGAAGGAAAATCAAATCAGTTAGCGCGTGCTGCTTCGTTTCAAGTTGCTGAAAATCCTGGAGGCGGCTATAACCCGCTATTTTTGTATGGCGGAGTAGGCCTCGGGAAAACACATTTAATGCACGCCATCGGTAACTATTTTATTAAAACCAACCCAAAAGCAAAAGTAGCTTATTTGCATTCGGAAAAATTCGTGCAAGACATGGTTAAAGCCCTGCAACACAATTCAATCAGTCGCTTTAAAAATTATTATAGATCTCTCAACGTACTACTCATTGATGATATCCAGTTTTTTGCGGGTAAAGAACGCTCCCAAGAAGAATTCTTTCACACATTTAACCAATTACTTGAGGGGCAAAATCAGGTAGTACTCACTTGTGATCGTTACCCAAAAGAAGTTGACGGACTCGAAGAAAGACTTAAATCACGATTTGGTTGGGGACTCACCGTTTCCGTCGAACCTCCTGACTTAGAAACTCGCATTGCCATATTGATGAGTAAAGCAAAGCAAATTGATGTTGTTTTGACCGACGATGTTGCCTTTTTTTTAGCTAAAAATATAAGATCAAATATACGGGATTTGGAAGGTGCCTTGCGCCGTGTTAGCGCGAACTCTCGATTTACTGGAAATCCAATTACCTTAGACTTTACACGTGAAGCCCTCAAGGATTTACTCGCCGTTCAGCAAAAACTTGTCACTCTGGAGAATATCCAAAAAACGGTGACTGAATATTATAAAATTCGGTTTTCAGAGTTATTATCTAAAAAAAGAACACGATCAATCGCAAGACCTCGACAAATAGCGATGACC
>CAZWUO010000068.1:0-16057 GCA_964636675.1 uncultured Ectothiorhodospiraceae bacterium | reverse complement strand
ATTAAAAAATTAGCGCTTTGCCAAACCTTTTAACAGCAAATTAACCACCTTGGCTGCCTTCTCTTCAAATACCTCTTTCGAATATAAGGATAAAAAGGTGGGTACATCGAACAAAACTAAAGTGGCATAAACAGTTTGTGCTACGCCAATCACATCGTCGATTTCAAATTCTCCCGTTTCATTCCCTAGGGATAAAATTTCAGCAATCAAAGCGGTTTGAGCCTCAAGGCTTTCTTTTACCAGTTCTGGTTTTTGGCTTGATACAATGCCAACAATTTCATTAATTCTAGGGTTGTTTTTTGAGGTTTCGAGATTGTAGTGAAATGCGCCTAAAGCAAATGTATGCAATCTTTCAGCGGCAGATAAATGCGATTGCCTGACGGCTGCTCTGAGACTTTCGTTGCGCGCACTTATACATCTTTCTGCGCAGTAGCCCGCAATATCATGTTTGTTTTGAAAATAGCGATAAAGATTGGCGGCGGACATATTTAAATCCTGGGCAATTTCAGCCATGGTCGTTTTGCCAAAACCATAGGTGAAAAAGCGGTTCTCTGCCGCTTCGACGATCTTTTTACGTATTACTTCGGTTTCTTGATTCAAGTTAATATTCCTTAACTTAATGATTCACAAAAAAATAGGCAGAATAATCTCATCCATCCTGAATTAAAGCACCTAAGTTTTAAATAATCAATAAAGTATTCATTGTTTACTTACTATTGCGTATGAGTGAGCGGAAACCTTTAATTATTCGAATTGCTTTCCTCTTTTTTTATACAGGTCGCAACTACCAAGGAGGAACGCGCAATGAATCCCAACAAGCTAACGGCAACAATCCAGAAAACCTAATAGCTCAGACCGGTGTATGTGGGGGAGCCGCGAAACCTGAAGTCATTTTTGCCTTTTCCCTTGCATACTCTTTTTCCTCAAGTTTGATCAGTAATGTGGGCAAAAAAAGAAAGTCCGTCACTAAAGCAAAGATAATGATCATTGCGGTTAGTAAACCCATGTCCGAATTAAGTTTGAAACTTGATAATATCAAGACGGCAAAGCCGAGTACTAATACGATGGTCGTTATCATGAGTGGGCGTCCCACCATGGTAAATGCATAACGTACTGCAGCGCTTGCGTCATAGGCTTTTTCGCGTCTTGCACGGAGGTATTTACTCAGAAAATGGACGGTATCATCTACCACAATACCTAAGGTCATTCCGCTGACTACTGAGAGTGCGAGTCCGACTTCGCCAACTAATAATCCCCATAATCCAAACCCCATGGCAGCGGGTACTAAGTTGGGGATTAAGCTTATCAAGCCTATTTTTAGTGAGCGAAAGGCGACAATGAGCATGCACGAAATTAGTAAAAGTGCTGCCGTGGTTCCTAGCAGCATACTTTCGATGTTTCTTTTGCCAATGTTGGCGAACATCAGCGAAGGCCCCGAAGCTTTAGCCTGTACGATATGTTGGGTATTTTCGCGCAACCATTGATCAGCGCGTTCAGATAATGCAAGCAAGTCATTAGACGATAAAGTGATCAAGGTGGCGACGAATCGAGTAGCCGATTTATCGATATTTATTTGATTATTTAAATCTAAACCATAAGGTAATGACATTTCATAGAGCAGCAAATACTGTGCAGCGAGCTCTCTCTCAGCGGGCAGCGTATACCAAGCGGGGTCATCCCCATGCATGTTTTTATTCAGTCGTTTTAGAATATCCGTGTAGGTACTGACATGAATTGTTTCAGGCTGTTCTTTATACCACTGGGCAAATGCATCGACTTCTTGTAAAAACTCAGGATTGCTAATCGCTCCTTTTCCTGCGGCTTGTAATGAATAAGAGAGGTGGTAAATACCGGTTAGGTGGCTTGTGGTGTAATCAGTATCTGCTCTAAAGTCCACGCTTTCATCAAAATAATGCACAAACACATCGTTGAGTTCATTCCGTGGCAGAAAGCTAATGAGCGTGACGATAACAACTAAGGAACTCCAAAAGAAAAATTTGCGTTTGGCGACAATAAAAGCGCCAAGTTTTGCGAACGGGTCTGTATGCTCTTGGGTGAGCGGTTTTACCTTAATCGATAACAAGGACATTAACGCAGGCAAAAAAGTCAGCGACAAAACGAGTGAAATGAGTACGCCTGCCGCCACAAAATTGCCCAAATGCTGAAATGGCGGCACGTCCGAAAAATTCATGCTTAAAAAACCAATGGCAGTGGTGATACTGGCTAATGTGACGGGTTGCAAATTAATTCTCAGCGACTCAATAATCGCCTCATTTTTGCGCAGGCCGTTTCTCATTTGTTGCAGGATTGCAACGAGGATATGCACCGAGTTGGCAATGGCAATGGTTAGAATGATAATGGGTGCACTTGCTGAGGGAGGGGACAGTGGAAACTCAAAAAAACCACCTAAACCCATGGCTGCGGATATGCTCAATGCAATCACGCTCAAGCTTGCAAAAGTACCTGTGAAGCCTTTAATTAATAGCCCTAGGCTGAGCAACATGACGCCAAAGCTGAGCGGAAGTAGGGTTTGCATGTCAAGCATTGACGCTTCTGAGAAAGCGTTATTCATTAACACCATTCCGGTTAAGCGAATTTTTATGGAAGGGAATTTATTTTCGAATTGCTGACGCAATTCGCGCACAAAGGCCACTATTTCGGGGGTTTCTTGGGTTTCATCAATACGTGGTGGTTGCACCGTAATATTGACTCCGGCAACCTTTGCGTCGGGTGAGATATTGCGGTTAATGAGTTGTGGTTCATGCAGTGCGATGTGTTTAATTTTGGCTATTTCATCGGTGGTTAAGCGGGAGGCATCCTTTATTAAGTTTTCGACGACGAGATTATCTCCTTGCGCCCAACTGTGTTGAAAGTTAGAGATTGAATCAACTCTATTCGAATAAGGGGTTTGCCACGCTTGCTCGGTAAGCCATTCAATCGCTTGTAAAGACTCGGGGGCAAACACATCACCATTGTCTGGGGTGAGTACAAAAAGTACGTTGTCGTTTTTGGTATAGGTGTTTTCGACTGCCTCAAAGGCGAGTAGCTCGGGGTTGTCGGCACTGAAGAATACCCGATAATCGGTAGTGAATTTCAAGTGTTTGCCGCCTGAAGCCGCGGCAAATACCAAGAAAATGCTGAGGATAATAATCAACCAGCGGTATTTGAGTATCCAATAACCAAAAGCTTGTTCCAGGTTTTTCATCATATATTCCCACATTTTTTGGCGCGAATAATTAACAATAAATATAATAAATAATATTCATTTTATATCTATAAAAAAACCAGCTTGTGAAGCTGGCAAAAAATTAGCGGTGCTCTAAATTTTTTAATGCCAAATGGATAGTACGGAGTACCTTTTGCTTATTTTGCATCTCCAGAGATACCAAAGAACTAATACCCTATTTTCAGTGTAATACACTGTTTTTGTTATAGTAATAAAAGTGTTTTTTATCTGGTTAGCGTTAAATTTCAGTTTGATCCTGTCTGAATATTATTCCAAAAACAATAAATATAAAGTAGTTTTTTGCTGCATGGCTAACGCTATGTTAGATGACTTATCCGTTTATTAACGCATTTGTCTATTAACTATCTATAGATTAAAGCATGCATTAAATGAATAATCAATTAAATATTCATTGTTCATTCAGGGGGGTGAGTATATTGAGCGGTTAATAAATGCGCAGAAAATTTAATGGGTCGTCAAAAATGTAACAAAATGCTATTTTTAGCTTATGAGTATAAATTGGTATCCCGGGCATATGCATAAAGCCCGTAAAAAAATGCAAGAGGCAATGCCTCAGATCGATGTTGTCATCGAAGTATTAGATGCGCGAATTCCGTTTAGCAGCGGGAACCCTTTGGTGGAGGAGCTGCGAGAAGCTCGCCCGTGCCTGAAAATATTGAATAAAATGGATTTAGCCGATCCCGATATTACTGCTCAGTGGGTAAGCCATTTTGAGCAAGTACATGGGGTAAAAGCAATAACGTTTAGTCAGCAAAAGAAGGGAAGAATTAAGAATATATTAGCGCTTTGTAAACGTTTAGCACCGCATCGAAATAGGGAATACAAGCCCGTAAGAACCATGATTATGGGAATCCCGAATGTGGGCAAGTCAACCCTGATAAATATCATGGCGGGAAGAACAATTGCAAAGGTAGGCAACGAGCCTGCAGTGACTAAAGCGCAACAAAAAATTAGAATGGAGAATGGGATACTATTATCAGATACACCAGGAATCCTATGGCCACGAATGCACGAAAATGATGCTGGCTATCGTTTAGCGGTTACCGGTGCGATAAAAAATACTGCGATTGAATATGAAGATATCGCAATGTTTGCAGCTGGTTACTTGTTAGATGTTTACCCGGAGGCCTTAAGTTTACGTTACAAATTTAAAAAACTTCCAGCAACCGCTGACCAGTTAATCATTGAGATAGGCAAAAAACGTGGTGGTTTGCGCCCAGGTGGGCGGGTTGATTTGCACAAGGCATCAGAAGTTTTACTGCATGATCTCCGAGAGGGAACACTAGGCCGCATTAGCTTAGAAAATCCAGAAATGCTGCTTGATGATGTCGCCGAGCCTTGACGGTGTACACCAAGCGCAAACGGTTATTTCCAAAACTCCCACCATTTTATACCTGACTTCCAATGAGAAAAACGTTTATCTATTTTGGGTTCGATCAAGGCGTAAAGTTTCCAGGAATCATTCACGTGATAAATGGAAGGAATATCGGCGGCGGTCACCAATTTTGCATAGTCGGTGATATATTTGTGTGATGCGTAGTAGGATTGTGCAAACTGCTGACCCTCTTCGTTTAAACATTTCTCTCCAAATTCTTCGTTACAGACTTTTAAAAAGAAATCTCTGCCGGTAATTTCTTGATTTCGAATTTGCTGCAATAAATCATCATATTTACTGGAAAAGTTTTCATGTTGTAAATTATTTTTGACCGCCCAAGCTAAAAAAACGCCGATATGGGTAGCTCCGTTTTCGTGAGGCACTTCAGGAGGGTAGTCTTCAGTTTTAGCATGCCAGGTTAAGTTGTCAAATATCATTTTGTTGATTTTCCGGGTGATTGATCCATTAGATTTACACTATATCAATTTTTTGGGAAAAGAAACGATCTGCATTCCCTAGGGTTTAGATTTTTTCAGCAAAAAAATCTGGCCACCTTGTACTAAGTCAAGTTTTGAAATATGGTCGTTAGTAACGCCATGGGCTTGCACGGTACCGATTAATACGGTTTCTTTTTTTCCTGCGTTGACTAAGTTGGATATGTCGAGAATGCCTGAAGACTCCCAGCTGCCTATTTTATTTCCCACTAAAAAACGCTTATTGGATGCCAGGACAGTGTTTCGATCGATTTCTCCAATTCGAATATGACGTCCAGTTTTAGGTGATAGTTGCCATACCGAAGCGTCTACGCCCTGCGTTTTCCCAAATAAACTTTTTGGGTGAGTTGCACGGTCTTCTTGTATATAGATGTATCCATCATTAGCCCAGGTTAAGTTATCTGGGTTGCGAATTCCAGAGTCCGGAATAGCAAGTGCATCGGCATCGTGAATAATGCGTAGTTGTGCACGCACCTTGTTGATGTCTTGAAAATCAAAATCTGCGATATATATTGTTCCCCAATTGTCATCAGGATGCGTTCTTCCATTGCCGGTTGACGCAAAGGCAATGCGCGTCGGGTGATTGGGATCTTCGTGTAAATCTTCCGGGCGTGAGAAAGAGAAGCAAGCTTTGGAGTGGGCTAAGGCGCGCAATGCATGGTCGTTGAGATAACCTTGTTGATCATATCCGCGTTGTCCTGATTTTTCGATTCTTTGCACCGTCAGGGGTATAAATATACCTTGGCGGCTGGCACCAAAGCCATTAAAAGTTTTTGGGCTGGTATCTCCATTATTTGCTTTCCAGCAATAAAGCGCGCCTTTTTTGAGACCGTTGCGATCGAGAAAGCTATTATCGCCCAGCGCATTTTTCTCACCAAGATAAAGGTATAAGGGTGCAGATATGCGGTCATCTCCAGCGAGCAAAGCAATTTTATTTTTATGTCCTGTGGCGATAGGAGATACATTTTCCCAGGCGCCACGGCCTAATGCAGGAATTGCCCACAGGGTGTTATTTTTTATGTCGAGAGCCCATTCTGTGCCGTTGTTTTTTTCTTCGCCACTAAAGAAAATATCATCAGCAAAATTGTACTGACCTGCCTTTATGCTGCGTGCCGAACAGAGTCTTGCTAGGCCTGCGGTGTTTTGTCCACGTTCATTGATTTGCGCGGCATGCGTCACGATTTTCCCGCTTCTATCATAAATGGTGTGATAAGCAAGCCCCGCATTTTTTATGAGCAGGCTGTTGATGTCTAGATCGAAATAGCTGATTCTAGCTCCCTTGAGAGTGGTGCCATTGGCTAATGAATAAGCATAAGCTTTGTTTGATTTTAATTCATGGTTTGCAAAAATGCGAATCGTCGTATTTGTTAAGGCGTATGCGCCCAATCCGTCGAGCAAACCGGGTGCTGCATAATTGTTAATGATATCACCAATCGTAAAAAGACTTTGTGATTGCCATCCATGGTTAGTAGCGGCTGAATCGCTACGCAGCATATTGGGGATAGGAGACGTATTTGGGTCAGCAATAACGGTGTTAACAAAGAAAGTTATCGATAGCAAAAAGCCGTGCAAAAAAATATAAGTCGATTTGCGTAAATGGAAGTCTCTATTTCTAGCAATATGCATTAGGGTAGCTTACCTATCTGCAGAGAGATTTCATAGCGCAATGTGACGAATTTCTTGTGTGACCTGTTGCGCTGCTTCTTCTTGAACAAAATGTCCTGCATTTTCAATCTCGACAATACGCGCATTAGCAAGATCATGAATCAGCGTCTTCCAATGGGCAAGATGATGAGGTTTGATCAATGTGTCTTGCATACCCCACAGGATTTGGATTTTTTTATCGGCGAGTTTAACGATATTGCTTTCTAAAGAAGCAAACCATTGGTTGGAATTTTTCAGTTCTCTGGCGAATACCCAGGTGGAATGGCGACTTTGTGCATCGGGAAATGCTTTTATATATTGCTGATGTAGACTCGGTGTGAGATTTTTTTTATTGTAAAAACCTTTTGGCATTAGAAGTTTAACTGAGAAATTAAATTGCTTGTAAAACAAGCGCCCCCAAAATCCACCGAGCAGGGAACTGGCTTGCATAAGTTCTTTATCTTTCTCTAAAGACCACATCCAAGTATTCATGATGGTGACGCTGTTAATGTTAGTCGCATTATTCACTGCATAAGATAATCCTATCGGCCCACCAAAATCGTGCACGACGAGGTTGATAGATTTTAAACCTAGTTTATCGACAAATGTTTGTAAATTTTCAGCATGTTGCGTTGGTGTGTAACCAAAATTTTTTGGTTTTTCAGATAAACCAAAACCTAAATGGTCGATGGCGATACAGCGAAAATTTTTTGCAAGCTCTTTTATCTGGTTTCGATATACAAATGACCATGTCGGTGTGCCATGCACAAATAGGAGTATAGGGCCTTCTCCCTCGTCGATATAATGCATATTCCCCGCTGCGAGCTTTATAAATTTTGACTTAAATGGATAAGCTTTTTGATCAAGCCATAGAGGTGATGAATTAGCTGGGGAATCTTTTATGTTAGGCATATCGAGTTCTCCTATGTAAGGGATTGGACGCGCATTCCGATTCTGATAAAAATGCAACCATCAAGTTTGCATGAATAAAACGCGCCTGGTGATTGCTTGGAATGAGTTGAAGTAAGCGTAAATCATGCTGCTCATAAAGTCAACCAGTGTTGACTACCTAGGTTTTCTCGATAATCTCGCACGGACAATATTGTTGATTATGGTAGTGTTTTTCGACTAGCATACCGATCAGCTGACTTAAGTAGGTATGTGAACATTAAATTCCCTTAAGATTTGCCTGGGTTAAATGCGATATTTTTTTGCTTGTTTCAATTGACGATGCACTAAGCAAGCACGGAGTGGCGAAATGGTGAGTAGATGAAAGCAGACAATGTAATACTTAATGCCGAAGAGACGCGTCGTTGTGCGCCGTCTTTAAGCAAATCTGCGCTGTTGCAAGAGCTACGCAGGATATTGCCCATGAATTCGGTCTTATCCGCCGAAGAAGATTTACGCCCCTATGAATGCGATGCTTTATCGGCGTATCGACAACTACCATTAATTGTCGTACTGCCCGATTCTATAACACAAGTTCAGAATATTATGGCGCTATGCTATGCGCACCATATCCCTGTGGTTGCAAGAGGGGCCGGAACGGGTTTGTCTGGCGGTGCATTACCGGTGGTCAATGGTATTGTCTTGAGTCTCGCTAAGTTTATGTCAATTTTACACATTGATCCGATGGCGCGTACAGCAACCGTACAGCCTGGGGTAAGAAATTCGAGCATCTCTGAAGCGGCTGCCAAGTATGAATTATATTATGCGCCTGATCCTTCATCGCAAATAGCTTGTACCATAGGCGGCAATGTTGCGGAAAATTCTGGTGGGGTACATTGCCTGAAGTATGGTTTAACGGTACACAATATTTTGCAGGTTAAGATGATTAACATGCAGGGTGAATTGATGACCCTGGGATCTGAAGCATTGGATAGCAATGGCTATGATTTGCTCGCGTTAATTACTGGGTCAGAAGGAATGCTTGGTATTATCGTTGAAGTTGTCGTGCGTTTGCTGGCAAAACCCGAGTGTGCGCATGTGATGCTTATTGCGTTTGATGATGTAGACAAAGCTGGAACAGCAGTTAATAAAATTATTGCTGCTGGGATTATTCCCGCAGGCCTGGAGTTAATGGATAGGCTAGCCATTAAAGCTGCTGAAGACTTTGTGCATGTCGGTTATCCGCTGAATGCTGAGGCCCTCTTATTGTGTGAATTGGATGGGAGTAACGAGGAAGTATCCGAGCATGTTCATGCGGTTCGTGAACTTATGTTGCAGTGCGATGCGATTGAAGTGCGCAGCGCACAAAATGAAGCGGAACGACTTGCGTTTTGGAAAGGACGCAAATCAGCTTTTCCGGCAGTGGGTCGTTTGGCTCCGGACTATTACTGCATGGATGGCACCATACCACGCGAGCACCTCGCCTATGTATTACGAACTATCAATGAGTTATCGATAAAATATAATTTACCAGTAGCCAATGTTTTTCATGCAGGTGATGGAAATCTGCATCCACTTATTTTATATGATGCAAACAAGCCAGGTGAATTGGAAAAAACCGAAGAATTCGGCGATAAAATTTTACAATTATGTGTTGAAGTTGGGGGTTGTATTACTGGCGAGCATGGTGTTGGTATCGAAAAAATAAAGCAGATGCATCATCAATTTAACGCCCAGGAATTAGCCCAGTTTCATGCGGTAAAAAATGCGTTTGATGCACGTGGTTTGTTAAACCCAGGAAAAGCAGTGCCGACACCGAAACGTTGTTCTGAATATAAAACACTGCCAAATAGGCGGCCAAGTTAATGAGCCAAGATATTAGCCAAGGTTTGCAGCAACAAGTACAAGAGGCCATCTCAAATAACACGGCATTGAATATTGTTGCTGGTAAGAGCAAGCAGTTCCTTGGCAGAACGCCGCAGGGTGAAATACTCGATGTGAGTGGACATACCGGCATTGTGAATTATGCACCGGTGGAGCTTGTTGTTACCGTGCGTGCTGGCACAACGGTGAAAGAATTATCCAGGGTCTTAGCGGAGAACGGTCAGATGTTAGCTTTTGATCCGCCAGCTTATGCGGGTATTGCAACTATTGGTGGTACCGTCGCCGCTGCATTGTCAGGCCCTGGCCGTCCTTATTTAGGTTCTGTTAGGGATTATGTATTGGGTGTGAAAATGATTAACGGCTACGGTGAAATAGTTCGCTTCGGGGGTGAGGTGATGAAAAATGTAGCGGGTTATGATTTGTCGCGTTTAATGGTTGGCGCTATGGGAACCCTCGGTGTATTACTTGAAGTGAGTTTGAAAGTCATGCCTATGCATAATAGAGAACTCACCACGACTAAGTATGTGCCGGAGGCGGAGGCCTTGGAATTGATGAGTCGCTGGGCTACTCAATCATTACCTTTAACGGCGAGTTTTTATTCGGGTGATCGATTATATTTTAGATTGAGCGGAGCAAGCAAGGCAGTAGAAGCCGCTTTTGCAAAAATTGGTGGTGAGCTACTCAGTGAGGGGCACGAGCATTGGGTTGCGTTACGCGAGCAGCAAACGCATTTTTTCGATACAGAGAATAGGGCTGGCAAAAGAATGTGGCGTTTGTCCGTTCCTCCTACGAGTCTTCCATTGGCGTTAACCGGCAAAACCGTCATTGATTGGGGGGGTGCTCAGCGTTGGTTGATTAGCGAAGCAGAACCCGAGCAGGTATTTCAGGCTTGCACAGCCGTGGGTGGCCATGCGACCTTGTTTCGCGGTTCTGATAATGATCGTGTAGCAGATGTTTATCAACCGCTTGCGCAAAATCTTTTAGCGCTGCATAAAAATGTGAAAAAGGCATGTGATCCGCATGGCATTTTTAATCCTGGGCGACTTTACGCAAGCTTATAAGTAACAAGTGTAGATAGTAGAATGCAAACAAACTTAGCTGAGTTTATTAAAAATACAGAAATTGGAAAAGAGGCGGATGCCATATTGCGGCGTTGTGTGCATTGTGGTTTTTGTAGCGCAACCTGTCCCACCTATCAATTACTCGGTGATGAGTTAGATGGTCCTCGAGGGCGAATTTATCTTATCAAACAGATGTTGGAAGGCAGTGAAGTGACCGCAAAAACCCAATTGCATTTGGATCGTTGCCTAACGTGTCAATCCTGCGAAACGACTTGTCCATCGGGTGTGCGCTATGCTCGGCTTGTCGACATTGGGCGTGAAGTATTGCAACAGCATGTGCAACGCCCACTAAAAGATCGTTTGCTTCGTCGAGCTTTACTTAAAATTATACCTTACCCGCAGAGATTTAGGCCTTTGGTGCAAATAGCACAGTTCATCAAGCCGGTATTGTCGCATAAGTTGCAAAAAAAAATACCTAAAGATGAGCAGCCGGTATGGGAAAAACAAACAACATGGTATATAAAAGCCGGTAATTTTTTAAAACCCGTATTACCCCAAAAACTTAAAATAAAAATACCGGATATTGACTACAATCCGCATTGGCCTAAGCCTATACATGGGCGAAAAATGCTAGTCTTTCCAGGTTGTGCGCAATCCGTGCTGAAACGTTCGGCGAATGATTATGCCGCAAAAATTTTGGATCGTTTAGGTATTAGTGTCATTGAAGCGCCAAAGGCCGGCTGCTGTGGTGCGGTGAGTTATCATTTGTCAGAGCAGGTTGCAGGGCTTGATTTTATGCGGCGTAACATTGATGCATGGTGGTCCGAAATCGAGACAGGTGTTGAAGCAATCGTCATAACCGCTAGCGCGTGTGGTGTTATGTTAAAAGACTATGGTGAACTTTTAAAACAAGACCCGGATTATGCACAAAAAGCGGCTCGAATTTCTGTGTTGACAAAAGATATCAGTGAAGTGCTGGCCGCTGAAGATTTGGATCAATTAATTGTTAATACCGTAGGAAAGAAAGTCGCATTTCAGTCTCCCTGTACTTTACAGCATGGGCAAAAGCTTGGAGGAGTCGTAGAGAAAATATTAATTCAACTCGGTTTTGAATTGACTCTGGTAAATGATTCGCATCTTTGTTGCGGGTCTGCAGGCACCTATTCTGTATTACAGCCAGAGTTATCGCAACAACTCGAAAAAAATAAACTGAATGCGCTGCAGTATGGTAAACCGAATGTCATCGCTACCGCGAATATAGGTTGTCATATGCACTTGGAAAAAAGTGCGCAAGTACCGGTAAAACATTGGCTTGAGTTGCTATCTGAAGATTGACCCTGATCTGTCGAATAATTTTACACATTACCGATATGCTGAGTTAGTATTAAGTGAAAATGTCTACAATTACAATAGCTTAATTTCTAGGATCGATATTTGCGTTGTTTTTTGCAGGGCATATTCATCTGTTTTTTTTTTGAACTATAAATGAACATGAGAAAGCAATATTGCAATTATTCGAGGAGAGGATCATTGGCACACTCAAACATATTCAGCGGTAAGCGCTTTTTATTGATAACGATTATCGGGATATTACTCAGCTGGAGTTCGCTAGCTATGGCTGTTCCAGTAACTTATTACGAAGTTTTTGATAAAAACCTGCGAGTTAATGAAGGTCAAAGAGCTATCTTTAATTTTGATCTTGGCAATTTGGGCGGTAGTTCTCTCGTTAGAGATTTTGGCGGCGTGGTTGGCTCGAGATATCTCCCTACCGTGGATGAAACTGCTTTCGACGGAACTCATTCGATAACCTCCGCGCTGCTATCTTTTGAAATCGGTGGAATGGATGGAGGTCATTTTGCGCCAAGAGAAAGAATAAAAATTAAAGTAACAGGCGAAAGTGGTACTGGCGAAACAATTTTCAATGAAACCGTTTTTTTGGGTATTAGTACTTTTGATTTCAATCTAACGGGCAGCTGGCTGGATTGGGTGAGTGATGGAAAACTAAGAGCAGTTACTATTGCGGTTAATAGAGATAATTTTGATAACGATTTTAAGATAAGGCGGGCTAGCTTGAAGGTTGAAGCAACGGATATCCCTGAACCTGCTTCTCTTGCATTATTCGGTTTAGGACTTTTGGGTCTGGTTTGTTATCGTTGGAAACTTTCGTAAATCATTGGGTGAGAAAAATAAAATAAAAAAATAGTCACTTTTTATTTTCTATTTTTTCTATAGATGCCTAAAAAGTTTTTTTCAGTGTCGACTAATTATGCCATCCAAACTAGGTGGCGGGTGAAACACCACCGACCGGGGTAGCCTTAGGGGGGCTACCTCGGCTAGGTGGTGCTACTGTTAAAATAAGTTGAAGATTCGCACTAGTAAGTGGCTTTCTTGGGAAAGATAAGGTCTTAGCCAGTGTTAGTGTTACAGACTAATTCCTCCATAACTTTGCCACTTTCTACTTCGTCGATAATTTTTTGATACTCTGGATTGATAGGGCAACCGCAAGAGTGTTCTTTTGTCGCGTGTAAACGCGCTTGCTCAACATGCCAATGGGCGACTTTTAAATGTTGATCAACATTCATTCTAATATTCCTTTTTCTAGTATGGGTCAATAATAAGTTTGACGAGCTAGCAATTATAACAATATTCTTGACCCAAGAAAACACCTAGTAAAAACCTGGGGTATTACGCTTTATAACGTTTTAAGCTGTTGATTAAAAAAATAGAGCAAATCGATAGCTATGTTATCAAATAGTAGGAATACAGCGAAAAAAACTAAATGGCACATGCTTACAAGACGATAACAAACAGACCCTTATTCTCAGAATCGGAATATGTAGTCAATAAACCAGTGGTATTGTAAGTATATTTATGAAAGCTAGAATTCCCATGTCCAATCCATCTTCGCTTTTACTCAAGCAAACAAGCCTACTCTATCGCGGGATCCCTATGTCGCTAGCGGTGACTTTGTTTAGCGTATTGCTATTAAGTTATCTGCAACGAGACTTGATCGAAATCGATAATCATATGCAGCTTTGGTTGGTGTTGATGGTACTGGCAGCGATACTTCGTTGCGTACTTGGGATTAAGTATCAACGTTCAAATATTATTAACGAGAATGTGCATAACTGGAATCTTCTATTTGTATTGAACACTGCATTCATGGGTCTACTATGGGGTAGTTCGAGTTTTATTTTGTTTCCTGAGAATGCGCTATCGCAGCAAGTTTTACTCGCTTTTTTCCTGGGTGGAATGAGTACTGCCGTTGTGGTGACCTTGGCGGCGAGTAGATCCGCTGCTTTTTGTTTTGTAATTGTAACCTTAGTACCACTAGGCATCCATTTTTTGTTGCAGGAAGGAGAAATATATACCTCTATGGGGGTGATAGTTTCGCTGTTTACTCTCGTATTAGTGTTTAGTACTTTACAGTTTAATAACATGATTGTGAAAAATATGGAGTTAATCGCGCACTCTGAACCGCGTGAAATAGAGTTACTGCGCAGTAAACGGTTTCTCGAACATACGAGTCAGTTGGCAAAGGTCGGCGGATTTGAAATTAACCTATCAACTAAATCAATATATTGGGCAAAGCAAACTTATTTCATTCATGGACTCCAGTCATTTATTGATTTGGATTTAGAAATTATTCTCTCATTTTTTGATCACAAGGATGCACAATTATTTTCAGAGTCACTTAAAAAATGTGAAAATGAAAATGCAAGTTTTGATATTGAATTAGCTCTAAATATTGAGAATCATAAAAATAAATGGGTGCGGGTCGTTGGTGAGACAGTACAAAAAAATGGCTTAACAATTGGTGTTGTTGGCGCATATATGGACATTACAGAATATAAAAAAATTGATGAATTGAAAAATGATTTTATTGCTACTGTCAGTCATGAACTGAGAACACCTCTTACTTCAATTAGAGGTTCCTTAGGTCTGCTGCATCATGGTTTAAAGGACAAAGTTTCTGCGGAACAAAATAAATTATTTGATATATCGAGTAATAATACTGACAGATTATTATATCTTATCAATGATCTTCTTGATTTAGAAAAAATTGCATCTGCAAAGATGGCGATATACAGGTGCAAAGAGCGCGTTAATTTGTTGCTGGGGTATTCTATCGAAACCAATATTTCATATGCAGAGGAATTTTCTATTGAGTTTGTACTTGCGGACGATATTCCAGAATTAGATATCGAAGTTGATGCCGGTCGATTTGTGCAGATTATGGCAAATCTACTTTCCAATGCTGCAAAGTTTTCTCATAAAGGTTCGAAAGTAGATATTAGTGCTTATGTTGAGGATGGTATGGTCGTAGTAACCGTTACCGATTATGGGAAAGGCATACCTAAAGAATTTCATGCCAAAATATTTCAAAAATTTTCCCAAGCCGATAGCTCGAGTTCACGGCATTATAGTGGTACCGGCCTTGGGCTAAATATATGTAAATCACTGACCGAAAAAATGGGTGGTGAAATAGGTTTTACCAGTGAAGAAGGCCAAGGAAGTTGTTTTTTTGTTAAATTTCCTTTGCTAACTTGATCTGAACTTCCCTCAATGTCGAACGCTGTGGGCATAGAGTCCTCGACCCCCTATTTGAATATTGGTACAATCCACGGCTTTGCTGAAAATCATGCTATACCCGTGGCGTTATAGATTTAGGTTTTTAGTGTACGTCATATTCCTTTCATGACGAGGCGAAATGACGCGTAATAGCCGGTCTATTGCAAGGAATTTCCCTAGGTGCCCTTTAGGGTGAACGAAGTCATGGAAGGAATAAGGCGTGTAATAAGGCCTAAATCTATAACGCCACGGGTATAATTCAATTGAGTTTGCTAAGTCCTCGTCAAATCCCTGGTTCGATTACAAACCCCAGTTTGAGGATTCCCGCCCGTTGCACGGCGGCCATCACTTTGACCACATGCTCATAATCAACCTTGCGGTCACCCCGCAGGCGAATTTCTAGTGGTGGCTGTTGCTTGGCTACAGCCTGTAACGCTTGATTCAGCTCATTTTCCGTGAGGACTTTCTTGTTCCAGTGAATCTTCCCATTTACCGTTACCGATATAGACACACTCTCAGGCATTATTTCGTTGTGCCTATTGTCTGCGCGGGGCAAATCAATCGTCACCGAGTGCGTCAACAAGGGCATGGCTATGATAAAAATAATCAGTAGTACCAGCATGACATCCACCAAAGGTGTCATATTGATCTCAGCCATAACCTCATCACTGTCATCCAGTTCGTTACCGAAACCCATCCTATGAAGCCTCCGTTTTGGGTCGCAGCTGGCTCATCACACCGGCGCTCTGTCGGATCGGAAGCGCGCCGGTCAGGAAGTAGACATTCAGCTGATGGGCAAAACGATTCAGTTTACCTAACACGCCTTTGTTGCCACGCACCCTTTCTATTACCCATAAGTTATATACTCTGCGCAAGAACCCAGCCTCGCGAA
>CAZWUO010000067.1:0-16223 GCA_964636675.1 uncultured Ectothiorhodospiraceae bacterium | reverse complement strand
TAGGCGCTCTTAGGCGACGCATGGAGCAGTTGTCGAGTGCGTTTTTAAGCGTGAATAGCAAGACGCGATGAGGCTTTAGCCGGTTAAACTTTAGGGGCATCACCACGAAACTTAAGTTGTACGCCCGTTAAAAAATTTCGCAATATTTGATCTTTGCAGTCGCGAAAATTTTTGTGTCCTGGTTTGCGAAACAACGCCGTTAATTCGTGTTTACTGATACTCATATTGGTCAGCGCCATTATTTCTAAGATATCTTCGGTTTTTAAATCGAATGCAATTTTTAGTTTTCTGAATATAATATTGTTATTCAAGCGGGTTTCTACCGGGGGCTGAGCGCCTTCTTTTTTTCCACGTTGCGCGTTAATCAGGCCGTTGAGAAAAAATGCAAGTTGCAGGTCGGCACATTTCTGAAAACTGGGATCATCTTCTTTTTTAAGCCAATCGCTAATCTGTTCTCGTGTTACTTGATGCTCTGCGAGTCCAAAAATTTTTATCATTTTGGAATCACTAAAATCAAGTGTATAACGTATGCGGCGTATGATGTCATTGTTATCCATAATTATTCTCTTATAGTAGGTTTCCTAGGATTATCTCACCTTTGTGCAAGCGTTGAATAGCGCTAGTCGTGTTTTTGTCTCTCTGTATTTTTTCATTTCCAAAATTAGGATTGTCCATTGCATGTCTTAAAGTCTATGGGCGCTGGGTCGCTAACCCGTTGAATAGCAGGAAGAAAATATCGAAAAACTGTCGTTTTCCGGTGACAATCTTGGGTGTTTGTTTTGCCTAAAAGGGGTAAAAAGCGACAGCGGTGAGGGCCTCTTAAACTTGGGTATTGTGATAAGAATATAGTAAGCCATTGAGCTTAAAAGAATATGTGCTTAGCAATACCTCTCTTTGTTCTTATATTTGTCAATAAATTCTCGCACACCGTTAAGGCTATTTTGATGGCGTACGAGAGACTTATTGTTATTTTATATTGATGATATTCAGTGGAGTTTTATTAGTCACATGTTTTCCGAAAAATCTAAAGAGTCGAAATCGCAAACCGCAGAGGCCTTAGTGCCGCTCATCGATTTGTTTGCGGTTTTGGCTTTGGTGTTCATGCTGTACTCCAGTCAAGAAATTATTGAAGTTAAAAAAGAAACCCAAGACCAAATTCAAGAGCTTGTAATCCAAGTAGAAATTGATAAAAAAGCCGAGCAGAGAAAACGCATTTTAGCAAAAAACTCAAATTTGACACTCGAAATCATAAAGCAGCGACAGGAGGAACAAGCCAAGGATTTGATGAAAAAGTTTGCCCAAATGCTCGCAATGGAGCAAACCAAGTTTACCAATCAGTATGAAGATCTTGTGGTAGATATCGAAGATAAACACCTGCGGCAGAAAGAAGAATTAGAAACAAAGCGAAAAAAACAACTCGCGCAAGCAAAAAAAGAATATCAAGAATCTGTGGCGGCAAAAGAACGGGAGTTAGAAGCACAAAAACGGCAAGCATTGGCCAAAGCTAATGCACGATATGCAGAAAACTTAGTTTTACAACAAACACGTATGGAGGGACAAAAGCGCAAAACCCTAGAGTTAGCGCGCGAGGCGTTAAAAAAAGCACTGACTTCTCAGGAAAAAGAACTCGCCAAACAAAAGGAGCTGGCTTTAGCGCAAGCCGAGCGTGAACACGCTAGGTCGTTAACCGATCAGAAGACCGCATTAGAAAATGCTAAGCTGCAAGATTTGGTCAAAGCGCAAAAAGACTTTGATGAGGCGTTAAAATTCAAAGAAAAATCTATTTCAATAAAAAAACAAAAAGAGTTGGATAAAGCAATTAAAGAATATTCCACTGCATTGTTAGCGCAAAAAACAGCCTTAGAATCACAAAGACTAAAAGAACTGAAACAAGCAGAAAGCAAATATGAAAATGCACTTTCTACCCAAGAATTTGAACTCGCAAAAAAAATGCGCCAGACACTGCTCACCGCGCAAAAAAACCATGCGCAATCGCTAACGGCGCAGCGAACCGCGTATGAATCACAAAAACGCAAAGACTTAGAGCAAGCCAGGGCTGAATTTGATGCGGCTACGAAGAGCAAAGTATCGAGTGTCGTGAATGCAAAACAAATCGCTTTGCACAATGCGCAACGCGAGTATGAAAAAGCATTAACTATTCAAAAAGAGGCGTTAAAATCGGAAAAGCAACAAGCGCTCGAGCAAGCACATCGTGAATATCAAGATGCGGTTAAATCCAAAGAGTCAAAACTTACAGCGGAAAAGAAAATCGCCTTGGCCAAAGCAAAACAAGAAAATGCACAAGCGTTGTTAGATCAAAAATCTGTACTCGAGGCGCAAAAGCGCTTAGCCCTAGAACGACTTGAAAAAGAATATGAAAATACAATTGCATCGCAGCAGACTTCCTTATCTGGCGCGAAACTAAAAGCCTTGGCCAAGGCCAAGGACGATTATTCCAGGGCATTAGTTGCTCAAAAAACAGCCTTAGAGTCGCAAAAACAACATGCATTAGCAAGCGCTCAACAGGAATATAAAGCGGCCCTTGAATCAAAGCAATCCTCATTGATGGCAGATAAACAAGATTCTCTGGCGCGGGCAAAACAAGAATATGCGGATGCATTATCGGCACAGCAATCGGCCTTGGAGTCGCAGCAACGCAGCGAGCTTGAACGTGCACAACAGGAATATGATAAATCCTTAGAGTCAGCACATTCGAAACTCACGCAAGCAAAAAAATCGGCCTTAGAAAATGCTAAGAAAACCCATGCTAAAACGCTTTTGGCGAAAAAACACGCATTGGAAGCGCAAAAAAAGCAACTGCTTGAGCAGGCAGAGCAAGACTACGCCAAAGCATTGAGTTCGCGCGAAGAAGACCTGGCCGCTGCAAAGAAGGCAGCTTTAGACAAAGCCCAGGATCAATATGCTAAGGCGCTGAATGAACGCATCGCTAGCGTAGAGAAAAAGAAACAGGAAGAACTGAGCAAGGCACAGCAGTCTTTTACTGAAGTATTAACAAAAAATGAAAAAAGATTAGCGGGCGAGAAAGAACGAGCGTTATCCAAAGCGCAAGAACAGTTTGCTAAGAAGCTCGGCGAGGAGAAGGAAGCTTCCGGGAAACTCAAGGGAAAACTGGATGAATTTGTAAAATCGATGGAAGCGAAAGAAAAAATTGTCACTCAGTTAAAAGATAATTTTAAATCATTCCATTCATCATCGGTCGAAGTGGATAGCAAGACCGGAAAAGTAAAACTGCATTTTCAGCAATCTTACTTTAAACGCGGTCGTGGTGAGTTAACCGATGAAATGAAAGCGGTATTGAGGGTAATGATCCCTAAGTATGCAAAGAGTATATATGACAATAAAGCGGCGGCAGAGCAAGTAGGATCGCTGAAGATTACAGGTTTAACATCACCCGTATACAAGGGGCGTTATATTGACATTAACGATGATTCAAAAGAAACGGAAAAGGCACGAAAATTCAATATTAAGCTCAGCAATGAACGAGCCTTGGCGATGTATCATTTTATTTTCAATGATCCAGCAATGAAAGACTTTTCATATCGCGATAAACTCAAAAAGGATATGGGTATTTCTGCCCAAGGTTTCTTGAATTCCCAACCGGTGCCTAAAGAATTAATCGGGAAAAAAGCGCGATGTGTAAAATATGATTGTAGTCAGGAGCAAGCTGCTGTGTTGCAATTTCAGATGAATATAGGTGAATAATTTTTTAGTTTTTTAGAGTCATTCGGAAATGAACCATTGAGGTTGCTATGTTTAAGTTTCTTTTTTTTATTGTTATTTTTATCGCATTAGGCAGTGCCTATTATCTAGACTTAAAGATAACTAATGCACAAATCGGTTTGATTTTTGTCATTAGTATTTTATGCATATTTGCAATTTATATTCTATTCAAGTTTGCATTACATTATAAAATACAGGCGTTGAATAAATTTTGCTTGGCTTTCTATTATTCTGTATTCGAATATAAGAAAAAATCTCAAAAAAGCCTCCGCCGGATTAGTTATTCACACAGTGTTAGGGAGCAAGCAGAAGTCGCAATTTCAGCGAATTTTGATCCGAAGATCGCAAAACTTGCGATGAAAGTGCCGGTATCAATGTATACAAAAAACAGTGCGTATATGCCGGTATTGCGGGCGCGTATTCAAGAAGCTGATCGCTTAAAAATAGCGGCGCGTGAACTAGAGGGTCAAGCTTCACGAATTATCGAAGAGACCGAGGAAATACTGGTCGAAAAAAAGATAAAAGAAAAAAATCGTGGATCATTATTGGATTCAATATTCGGTATTCAGGAAGGTGTACAAACCATGCTTGAATTAACCGTGAGTGAAGTAGAAGAGCAAGATTATTCGGCTGCACCGGATTACGAAATCATCGCCAGCATCGCCTTAGATAACAATCCTTATTTTTCCACGGTGTTGAAATCGTTCAATATGGAAAATGTGGCAGCGGTCATTAATCGAGCACCGTTTATGATAATTTTGACGGGAATTATTGGTACTTTTGCCGGCTTTTATCTCGCGTTAAGCGAAGGTGGTGATATTAAGGCAGGTGCGGCAGTTGCCATTATTAGCTCATTAGTTGCGCTTCCGGTATCGCTTGCCGTCGACTACATAAATACCTTGTTTCCAGATGGCGAACGCTATCAACATGCTTTTGACCGGTATAAAATGAGCTTGGAGATATTATTTAATCATGAAAAAGATCGTTACCCAAATCGCGTAGGGCGCCGCGACGATGACTCAGAGTTCGAAGATGAAATAGCGGGCTAGAGCAACTTATTTTGATGGCTATGCAATCAAACTGTCTCTTGGGTTGTTATTCTATAATAACGCATCAGGATTTAGATAAATGACAGCATCTGAAAATGTTTCAGAGTTACTACGTAGCGGATATCGTTACGCTTTTTCATTAACCCATGACCAGTATCGTGCCGAAGATATATTGCAAGAGGCCTGGTTAGGCATTCTTAAGGCAAATGGTGAGCATTCTAAGCCCTATCTTTTCACGGCAATACGTTCACGATTTTTGAATATGTCTAAAAAAGAAAACCTGGTTCCCCTCATTCCGCTGGATGATGTTCCAGAGTTGCTAGAAGAAAATGAAGGAGATGCTAGTTCGTATTATATTGATCAATATGATTTAGCCGATGGTTTATCACAGTTGCGGGCTGTCGAGCGAGAAGCCCTTTTTTTTGTTGTCGTTGAGGGGTATACCGCACAAGAGGTTGCACATTTTACGCAGCAGCCACGCGGCACTATTCTGAGTCTAGTCCATCGTGCCAAAAAGAAAGTGAGAGAGTATCTTCAGAAAAAACACGCGCAGGTAACAGCATGAAAGACACTAAACTGGAACAAGAAGTCAAACATTATTATCTGGGTCAGAATATTTCACCCGAAACAATGGAGGAGCTTTTACAACTCACTCATAAAGCAAAGAATAAAAAAGAGAAACCGCAAACTCCTTGGTATTCGAGCAAAGTTAATTTAGCCATGGCTGCATCATTCACCGCGATTTTATTCACGGCTATTCAGTTTGTCTATATTTTTAAATCTTCTGAGTCAGATTTGATATTAAGAGTTGCCCAAGAGGTGGCGCTCAACCATAATAAAAACCTCGCAACAGAATTCGGTGCAAATAATTATGCCGATTTATCAATGACGATGGACAAACTTGATTTTGATCTCAAGGCGCCTCGACGAATTTCCATGGCATCCTTTAATGTGTTGGGTGCGCGTTATTGCTCTATCCAGGGGGAAATAGCAGGACAAATAAAATTGCAAGACAATGCGGGAGAAATCTTAACCCTGTATGTGACTAAGAGCAATGACGCCTTAGCAACATTGCATAACAGAGTCCAAGAACGTGATAGCTTGTTGATTAGCAATTGGCAAGAGGATTCCCTCTTTTTTAGTTTAGCAACTCCCAAATAGTCTTGGGAGTTGCTGATTGTTTATACCCCTGTCTTAATGACGTTACTCCGCTAAGCTCAAATCCTTAATCAAGGCGTCCAAAAAACGTGTTGCTTCGCCGCCAGTTGCTGCACGGTGATCAAAGGTGAGGGACAGAGGCATTATCCAGCGCACGTTAGGCGCATTATTAATGGCGATAACGTCTTGGCGTATTTTGCCACATGCTAGAATACCGACCGTAGGAGGAACAACGATGGGGTTGGCGTAACGACCGGCAAAGGTTCCGAAATTAGACAGGGTAAACGAATAACCACGCATCTCTTCGGGTGGAATATTGCGTTCACGAACGGCAGATTTTATCGCTTCCAGGCCTTTTCTGATATCGTTTGAATCGCGATTTGCCACATCGCGCAATACCGGTACAAACAATCCATCGGGCGTATCCACAGCGATAGCGAGATCAATTTTTTTCAATAAACGTCTACCAATGGCATGACTATCATACCAAGCATTGAGTGCAGGCTCGGCTTTACAGGCTTGGGCAATGGCACGAATGAGTCTTACCGTAATATCTCCGTTTTCTTTCCAAGCATCAATGTCGACATCATCATAGATGGTGACCGGGACGACTTCATCTTTGGCCATCGTCATGGTTTTCGCCATTGCTCTGCGTACCCCACGCAAGGGTTCTAAGGCTCCCACTTCTTCAAATATTTTTGCTACCCGTTGCACATCCGCTGCAGTAATGGTGTCGTTATTGCCGCTGGGAGTCACAATCGATAGATCTACATCGAGACGTCTGGCGAGTGCGCGTACTGCGGGTGTTGCTTTAATGCCCGCCGAGGTCTTGCCTATTGCTATAGGTGTGTCATTGACCACTTCGGTACCGACTTCAATTTCTCCCGCGACGGTGCCGGTATCTTCGCGGTTTTTGGCGGCAGTTGGTGTCGTGGATGCGCTTGCAAATTCGACAAAAGGATCACCTACGTTAACAATATCTTCGGCCTCACCATAGAGTTTGAAAATTTTACCTTTTTGCGGGCTGGGAATTTCGACGATGGCTTTGGCGGTTTCCACCGAAGCGATCGGCTGGTCTAATTCGACCTCGTCGCCTACCTTCACTAGCCATTCAACGATTTCAACATCGGTTAATCCTTCCCCTAAGTCGGGTAATTTGAATATATCCATGTTACGCGAACTCCATAGTTTGCTTAACGGCTGCTACAATTCTTTGCGTATCGATCATATAGTGTGGTTCGTTTCGATACAGTGGCATCACGGTATCATAACCGGTTACCCGCTGCACCGGGGCGAGTAAAAACATGAGTCCTTTTTCTGCAAGTTGTGCGGCGATTTCTGCGCCAACCCCACAGGTGCGCGCGGCCTCATGAATGATAATACAGCGCCCGGTTTTTTCCACGGATTGCAAAATCGTTTGCATGTCTAGGGGTTTAATCGTTGCGACATCAATGACCTCCGCATTAATGCCGGCCTTCCCTAGTTCGTCTGCGGCTTTCATGGTTTCGTGTACACTCGCACCCCAAGTCACTAAGCTAATGTCGGTGCCTTCGCGCAAGGTAAAACACGTATCTAAAGGGAGTTTTTCGCCATTGTCTTGAATATCTTGTTTGACGAGTCGATAAATTCTTTTGGGTTCCAAAAACAACACCGGGTCGGGATCATCAATTGCCGCGAGTAATAAACCATAGGCGCGCTCGGGTGATGAGGGGATAACAACGCGTAAGCCAGGCATGTGGGCAAATAGCGCCTCAGTGCTTTCAGAGTGATGTTCTGGCGCATGGATACCACCGCCATACGGTGCGCGTATAACCAATGGGCAGGTGATTCGGCCCCGAGTGCGATTACGTAGTCGAGAAGCATGATTAATGATTTGGTCGACCGCCGCGTAGATAAAACCCATGAATTGCATTTCACAAATGGGTTTCAAACCTTGCGCTGCCATTCCAACCGTCATGCCCGCGATCAGCGTTTCTGCGAGTGGTGTGTCAATGACCCGCTGATCGCCAAATTTTTCTTGCAGATTAACCGTTGCGCGGAACACTCCGCCATTAACACCGACGTCTTCGCCCAGGAGTACGACCTCGTCATCATGTGCTAAGGCATGGGCTAAAGCCATGTTGACTGCTTCTACCAGTGCTACTTCGGCCATGTTATTTTCTCCTCCTCAGGTTAAATTGCTCGCGTTGTTCGGCGAGGTCGTGAGGAATTTCTGCAAACATATATTCAAACATCGTGGCAGGATCTTGCGCGGGTGTAGCGAGATATTCCGCAACTTGGGCCGCCACTTTTTCTGCGCACTGGGTTAATAATGTTTGTTCCTTTTGCTCATCCCAGCTTCCTATGTGTTGTAAATAACGACGCAGCCGCGCAATCGGTTCTTTGTCCCAAGCTTGTTTGACTTCATCTTCAGGGCGATAGCGTGTTGCGTCATCTGCGGTGGTATGATCACCCAGCCGATAGCTTAATGCTTCAATCACTGAAGGGCCGTTTCCGCTGCGTGCTTTGTCCAGGGCGCGATCAAGTGCTACGCGTAAACCGATGATATCATTGCCATCGACTTGTTCGCCATGAATCCCCCCGGCGATGGCTTTTTGTGCAATCGTTGCACAGTGCGTTTGTTTTTCGGTGCGAATAGAGATGGCCCATTGATTATTGTTGACGATAAATACGACGGGTAAGTTCCAAACCCCTGCTGCGTTGAGTGCTTCGTAAAAATCCCCTTTGGAAGTCGATCCGTCACCAAAAAAGGGCACGACGACGCGTTTTTGTTGGCGCAGCTTGATCGCATAAGCAATGCCAATTGCGTGTGTCGCTTGGGAAGCAATGGGTACCGAGATCGGGAAATCGTCACGCGGTCCCTGGTAATCCATGCCGCGTTCGTCGCCACCCCAGTAGAGCAGAATTTCTTGCATTGTTACACCACGCATAAACTGTGCGCCGTATTCTCGATAATAAGGGACTAATACGTCTTCTGGCTGCATCGCGCTACCGGCAGCAACGGATATCGCCTCTTGGCCGAGTGAAGAGGGGTAGGTGCCTAATTTGCCCGTGCGTTGTAGCGCAATCGCTTTTTTATCAAATACCCGGGTCAAGACCATCGCCGCGTACAGGTCAATCAAGGCTTGCGGGTTTTTTGCAAATTCGGGCAGAGTTTGCACCAGCTCTGCTTGCGCATTCAGAACTTGGTGATACGCTATTTCAAATTTAGTGACCTTAGCCATGGTAATCCTTTTCTTTTTGTTGGATAAAGATTATGAGCCAATGCACCACCTGGCAGCACTTCCTGAGTGATTCTTGCATTCATTGTTCCGGCATAGTTTTCATTGTTGTGGCATAGTTTTAGCCATTTTTTCTGCCACAGCTCCGGCTTTTTTAATAATCTCTTGGGCTATATTGTCGGCGGTTATCGCGGTTGCCAGGCCGGTTTTTCGTGATTGATTAAAGATATCAAGCACTGTGGCATAAATCGCATTGACTTTATGCCGTACCTTTGTCTCATCAAGCAAGGTGATTTGAATCAGTCCACCCGCGTTTACCACATAGTCTGGGGCATATAATATATTTTTGCGGTGTAGCAATTCAGCAATTTCTGGACTCGCTAATTGATTATTAGCGGCACCAACAATAATTTTTGTTTGCAAGCGGTTAACCGTATTGACATTCAGTGTGCCGCCCAGGGCGCAAGGCGCAAACACATCGCATGCAACATCATATACCGCGTCGGGACTCACCGATTCACCGCCAAACTCAGAGATAACGCGGTGCAAGGCATGTGCATTCACATCGCTGTAAGTAAGTCGTGCACCCAAGACGTGGAGTTCTTTCGCAAGATAGTAGCCGACGTGCCCGATACCTTGAATAACGACATGTTTATTGGATAAATCATCTTGTTGGTATTTTGCTTTTAGCGCCGCTTGCATACCGCGGCGAACGCCTAATGCCGTGTAGGGGGAAGGGTCGCCAGTGCGCGAAGTGCTGGACACATGCTTTGTGCGGGTAGCCACAATATTCATATCGTCGACGCTTGTTCCACTGTCTACCGCGGTAACATAACGTCCACCAAGTTGTTCGACAAAATCACCAAAGGCTGCGAATAATTTTTTACGATTGCCGATTTCCTGCGGTCGTATGATGACCGATTTGCCACCGCCCGATGTTAGACCGGTTATCGCGGCTTTATAGCTCATTCCTTGAGCAAGTCGCATTGCATCATAGAGCGCATCTTGGGTTGATTGATAAAATGCAAATCGGCATCCGCCAACAGCGGGACCTAAATCCGTATTATGAATGGCAATGATCGCTTTTAAACCCGTTGTTTTATCATGTTTGAAATGAATGTCACCAAAGGTCATTTCCTCAGCGAGTTCAAACGGGTCGCTGGAAGAGATATTGCGTATAGTGTTATTAGGCATCTTGTTCACCTATGCGTATTGGACTCAAGCAAGATTTAGCAAATCTTAGAATCATTTTTTGAGTAACCGGCATGTATTACGCAAGGAAAATGCCAGACATTTGTGGTTTTATTATTTGGGTTTTTGGAAGTGCCAAGTTACTATTTTTACAGAAATTCTAAACAGTTGAGAATGTTTGTGGTTTTGTCAAAATTCCAAAAAAGGAGGTAATGCAATGAATGATTTAAACAATCCAGTGGGTACCGATGGATTTGAATTCATTGAATATACCGCAGAGGACACACGCGCACTCGAGCAGTTATTTAGTGCCATGGGATTTTCAGCAGTGGCTAAGCATCGCTCAAAAGATGTCGTGTTATACCGCCAAGGTGATATTAATTTTATTATTAATCATGAGCCAGATAGTTTTGCGCATAGATTCTGCAAAGTACACGGACCTTCAATTTGCGCCTTTGGCATTCGCGTAGCAGATGCAAAGCAGGCGTATGAGCATGCACTGAAACATAATGCAAAACCGCACGTCGATCAAGCCGGGCCGATGGAGTTGAATATTCCGGCGATTGTAGGCATTGGAGACTCATTGATTTACCTCATTGATCGTTATGGCAAGCAGTCTATTTACGATGTTGATTTTGTACCCCTAGAAGGCGTGGAGCAAAATCCCAGGGGCGTAGGCCTGGAATACATCGATCATTTAACGCATAACGTAAACGTGGGCTGCATGCAGGAGTGGGCTGCGTTTTATGAGAAAATTTTCAATTTTAAAGAAACTCGGTTTTTCAATATTAAAGGCAAATCCACTGGTTTGACGTCACGCGCGATGACGAGTCCGTGCGGTAAAATTCGCATTCCGATCAATGAACCTTCCGATAAAAAATCCCAAATTCAGGAGTATCTTGATGCCTATGCAGGGGAGGGCATTCAGCATATCGCACTCGGCGCCAAGGATATATATCAATCCGTGGAAGATTTACAAGCCAATCAAATTAAACTGCTAGACACTCCCGATACCTATTACGACGCCATTGCTAAGCGCCTGCCAGGGCATCAAGAGGATTTGGCTAAATTGCAAACAAGTCGGGTGCTTATCGATGGTGATGTTGCCGGTGGTCAGGGTTTGTTATTGCAAATATTCACCGAGACGGTGATTGGTCCGATCTTTTTTGAAATTATCCAACGCAAAGGGAATGAAGGTTTTGGCGAGGGTAATTTTCAGGCCTTGTTTGATTCGATTGAGGATGATCAACGTCGTCGTGGAGTGATTTAGGCATGCGTAAATGGATTTCTTTTCCAAAGGTCGAAGGCGAGGCGTCGCGCCAAGCGCATTGCGATTTGCCCGCGAATACCTTTGAGCGGGAGATGAGTAAAGAAGGTTTTTCCGGGCCTTCTGCGCAATTCCATCACCAACATCCGCCGACATCGTGGTCACATATCGATGGCCCCTTATTACCGCGTGCATTCGACACCACCTTGTTGCATGAAGCCCAGCCGCATCCTTGGCAAGCCCCCGCGTTATTGCAAAACAGCGCAACCGATGTACGTTTATGGCGGAGTGCGACATCAATGCAGCAACTGGCAAGAAATGCCGACGGTGATGAATTGCTGTTTTTCCACCAAGGTACGGCAGACTTATTTTGTGACTTCGGGCATTTAAGCCTCCACGCGGGTGATTATGTATTAATCCCGCGGGGTACTTTGTGGCGCCTCGAACACGCTAAAGAAATAGTGGTATTAATGATTGAGGCGACTGGTGAAAGTTATAGTTTGCCGGACAAAGGCATGGTTGGGCAGCATGCTATTTTTGATCAAGCGATGTTGGACACTCCCAAAATTGATGCGGCGTTCAAGCAGCAACAAACGGAAGATGAGCACCAGGTATTGATCAAACGCGATAAAAAAATCACCTGCGTGACTTATCCGTTCAACCCCTTGGATGCGCTGGGTTGGCATGGTGATTTGTCGGTAGTACGGATTAATTGGCGGGATATTAGACCTCTGATGAGTCATCGATATCATTTGCCACCGTCTGCACATACCACTTTTTTAACCCGACGTTTTGTGGTTTGCACTTTTTGTCCACGTCCCATTGAGTCAGATCCTGGTGCGTTAAAAGTGCCGTTTTTTCATAATAATGATGATTTTGACGAAGTGATTTTTTATCATCGAGGGGAATTTTTTTCGCGCGATAATATCCACCCCGGCATGCTAACCTTGCATCCCTGTGGTTTAACCCATGGGCCACACCCTAAAGCTTTACAGATTGGACTCAACGCAGAACGCAAAGCCACCGATGAGGTAGCAGTGATGATTGATACCCGCGATGTCTTACATTCCACTGAGTTTGCCAAAGAGATCGAAAATCACGCCTATGTTGATTCATGGGGAGGTGGCAAAAAATGAAATTAGGCAGTTTAAAATCGCCGAGTCGGGATGGGGATCTTATTCTTGTAGATCATCGCTTGAGCCGGTATGTGAGGGCTGAATCGATAGCACCCACTCTGCAATACGCGATTGAAAACTGGAATGATTGCCGCGGCCCCTTACAAACACTTGCTGATGAATTAAATAATGAGCCAGGGCTAGGTACCGCGCTTAAATCAAACGATCTTGCATCCCCACTGCCGCGGGCTTATCAGTGGCTGGATGGGAGTGCCTATCTAAGTCACGTAGAACGTGTGCGCAAGGCTCGGGGTGCTGAAATGCCGGCCAGTTTTCTGACCGATCCATTAATGTATCAAGGCGGTTCAGATCATTTCCTGGGCCCCTCTGAAGCCATTTTTGCAAACTCTGAAAAAGACGGCATCGATTTCGAGTCTGAAGTGGCGGTGATAACGGACGATGTCCCGCAGGGGGTTAGCGTAGCAGATGCGGGGGCGCATATTAAGCTCGTTATGTTGGTCAATGATGTGTCATTACGCCATCTTATCCCGGCTGAACTGGCCAAAGGTTTTGGTTTTATCCATGGCAAGCCGCCAACGGCTTTTTCGCCGGTTGCCGTGAGTCCGGATGAACTCGGTGACGCATGGCGCGACTGCAAGCTGCATTTACCATTGCTGAGTTATTACAATAGCCAATGGTTTGGTGACCCTAATGCGGGCCAAGATATGCAATTCAGTTTTGCTGAATTAATCGCCCATGCGGCGACCACACGTCCGCTAAAAGCCGGCGCTATTATTGGTTCAGGAACGGTTTCAAATCAAGATCTCGCGCACGGGTGTTCGTGTTTTGCGGAAAAGCGGGTATTAGAAATCATCCATGCGGGTGAAGCCACCACGCCATTTATGCAATTTGGTGATAGGGTGCGGATTGAAATGATTGATGACTCGGGGCAATCAATTTTTGGCTGTATTGAGCAAGAAATCCTGCAATGTCCGAGCTGAGTCTCTATACCTATTATCGGAGTTCCGCAGCTTATAGAGTTCGCATCGCATTGCATTACAAGTCGATCCCTTATCAATCGCAATATATTCATTTACTCAAAGAAGGGGGGCAGGAAAAGACCGCAGCCTATCAACGCATTAATCCGCAAAAATTAATCCCCAGTTTAGTCGATGATGGCAATATCATCACCCAGTCATTAGCCATTATCGAATATTTGGAAGAACAGTATCCTGAGCCGCCGTTGCTCCCTGGAGCGCCGGTAGAGCGTGGTTTAGTGCGTGCATTAGCACACAGCATCGCCTGTGATATTCACCCTTTGAATAATTTACGCGTAATGAATTATTTAGAGCAGACCTTAGGTATCGATAAACCGCAGCGTGATCAATGGATTTGTCACTGGATAAGCGAGGGTTTTGCGGCGATAGAAAAACATTTAAGCCAAGCGGAGAAAACGGCTGGAAAAAAACGTCAGTATTGCTGGGGTAATGAAATCTCATTAGCAGATGTTTGTCTGATACCACAAGTCTATAATGCAAAACGCTTTCATTGTCCGCTAGAGGTTTATCCAAATATAAATCGTGTGTATAAAAACTGCATGGAGCTTGCAGTATTTCACCAGGCTGCTCCCGAATCACAAGATGATAATGAGTTGTAAATCCTGTTTATTTAAAGCTTCCCCCAAGAAAACTCAAGAGGTGCATTGTGGCCTGGCCAATTGACTACAAAAAATACGCCACCGAGCACCAAATAACCGGTTTAACAATGCCTTCCATTAAATCCATTATGGCGCGGGAGGAGGGATATACACTCGACAGGGCAAAACACTTTTTGGTGTTTCAACAACGTATTAACAGTGAGTTATTACAGCATTCTATTATTAAAAATAATGCATACAGCCAATGGTTTCAGCAAGGCAACATGCGTCTAGATAAGTTACAACACTTTGTTATTCAGTTTTCTGTTTTTTCAAATTTATTTCTAATCGCGCAACTCAAAAAAACCATTAACGCCGACAGCATTGAAGGCATGCGCGCATCAAAGGAAATACTCGCTAATGAAATTGGGGTTATTTTCAATACGCCAAATAAAATAGATCAAAAAACCCAGGCCGAGTTAGCGGAAGATGCCGATATCGTATCTTTAGAAGGTTCCATAGAGGGTGGAACTTTTCGCTTTCGCGCCGCACATTTTGAATGGCTATTACGCATGGCGGAAAAACTGGGTCTGGGATTTAATGATGTCGGAAAACGCGCTCATGGTGTGCCTGCAACCCTATTTTTCTGCGACGAGCTAGAACGCCTCTATGGGAGTGAAGACTATATGATCTCCCAGGCGGCAAGCTATGCGGTAGAAAATTGGGCAGCCGCTGGGTTTTGGTTCGAGTTAGTCGATGGGTTTACCCAATACAATGCCAAGAACGCGGCAGATTTACCACTCGGGTTTTTTACTTGGCATGCAAAGATAGAAGCACAACACGCAGCACATACCCAGGAAGAATTAGAAGAGCTTTATTTTTCGAGAGAAATAGATGAAGATAAGTTTATCCAATATGGCAATGAGATGTTAGCCGGTGTTGCTGCATTTTGGATTGGCTTAAATGAACAACGTCAGGCTGAATTAAATTGAGAAAAGAGCATGTCTGAAAAAGAATATTTTCAAGACTATATGCCCGGTGACGTATGTTTTGGTTGTGGCAGTCAGAATAAACAAGGCCTGCATATTCGCAGTTATTGGGAAGGCGATATCGCCACCTGCTATTGGCAGCCGCAAGAATATCATGCAGGTTGGGTTGGCTTAACCTGTGGCGGAATTATCGCGAGCATTATTGACTGTCATTGCATCGCAACCGCAATGGCGACCGCGATTAAAAATGATCATCGAAGCTTGGGTTCTGAGCCACATTACTTATTTGCTACCGGATCGATGAATATCACTTATTTGAAACCTTCCTCTGTGCATTCAGAGATTCGTTTAGCAGCGCGCGTCATAAAAATAAAAAATGCCAAAAAATATACCTTAACATGTGACGCATATGTGGATGGAGAAAAGACTGTGCAAGCGGAAATGATCGCGCTAATGGTTTATCGGAGTGATAGACCACAAGAGGCTCCTGAGATTTTTCGGCAGGTTCTTGATTAACCAGCGCTTCCATAAATTGAATGATGAGGGATTTATTATGAATGCAGAACTTGATCAATTTCGAATAAAAGTGCAATCTTTTGCAAACGATAAAGTGCAACCGCTTGCCGTAAAAATTGATAAAGATGATGAAATTCCCAGCGCCTTATGGCGGGAAATTGGTGAAGCAGATCTCATGGGAATGACGATTCCCAAGGAATACGGCGGGGTGGAGCTCAGTTATTTACATCACTTGATAGTCACTGAAGAGTTATCTCGCGTTTCCGGAACCATGGGGTTTGCTTATGCTGCACATTCTAATATTTGTATCGATAACCTGTATAAACATGCGAATGAAGCG
>CAZWUO010000066.1:0-16798 GCA_964636675.1 uncultured Ectothiorhodospiraceae bacterium | reverse complement strand
TACTCACGGATTGAGTCTTAAATGGCTCACCATTAAGGATATTGTTGAGTAAAGTTGTTTTACCTACACCAGAAGAGCCGAGTAAACAATAACTTTTACCCGCTAGCAAGGATGCCTTGACGGCATCAATATTCTTTCCACTCAGATTGCTAAACGCTATCACTTTTGTGATGGGCGCAACACACAAAATACTTTCTCTTATTTCGTCAACCTTATTCTCTGGCACAAGATCGCACTTACTAAGCATAATTACCGGCGTAATTCCGCTTTCATTGGCCATAACCAGATATCGCTCCAACCTTCTTAGATTAAAGTTATCGTTCACGGATTGGATAATGAAGGCCTCGTCAATATTGGCGGCTATTAACTGCCAATCGACTCGTTTTCCCGCTGTTTTTCTTTTTAGGAGTGATTTTCTTGGAAATACACCCTGCACTATTGCATGAGTATCATCATCGTAAAAATCGGCATATACCCAATCACCCGTTGTCGGTAGGTCAGAAACAGAATGGACCGTATAAGAAAGGTTACCTGATAGTTCGGCATAAACTTCTCCGGCCCCTCTGCTTATTACGTAGCTCTCTTTATGCACCGAAACGACTCGTGCAATGTCATGAACATCCGCCTTTCGAGTTTCTACTCGACTTTGAAACCAGTCGCTAAAACCAATTTTTTCAATATTTCTCATAATTCTTTTCATAACTCGCATGGCATCCAACGCCGTGCTCACTTGCAATTGTTAGGTAAAGCTAATTGTTAGACTTTTTGAAGCACGTAGAATACGTAACCGTAACTGTCTTTAGCGCCATCAAATATTCGTATTTCTTCAACTATTTCAGCGGCAAAATCTCTTACTGATTCATCCGCGTGATTAAGTCGCTCTTTTGCCCTGGGTTCCAGTATCTCGTAGTAACCATCAATCCACGTCTCCTTAGGTAAGGTGTGGGTACATAGAACTTTATAACCCGCATCCTGAATGACTAACAGGTTATCCTCTATACTGCGCATATCAGGATAGCCTGACTCGAAGAATTGCCGAACATCTGCAGGGACTTCTTTGCGCAGCCAAGATAATTCACTCACCACCATGAACCCTTTTGGCTTGATGCTCTCACGCCAACTATTTAGTGCATTTGCAAAACCGATATTATACGCGGCACCTTCCGACCAAAGGAGATCAATTTCCTGAAAGGAATTTGGAATATCGGCCATATCCATGCAATGAGTTCGAACGAGGTCTTGTATTCCATTGTCCTTCGCCCTCTTTTCGAGACTTTTCAAAAACGGTTCGTGCGAGTCAACCGCATGGACGATCGTTTGAAGCTGCATTGCCAAAGCTAATGATTGTCTGCCAGAACCACACCCGACATCAACGATCAATGGATAAGACTGCTTAGGAAGCATGTCCAATACCTTCAAGGTGTCTTCATTGCTTCCCGGCCCAAGCTTTTCCATTCCTCCGAACAGAAGTTCAATTGGGTTTGCTGTATTCATTTACACTCGCTTCCTTCTTTGGCCTAACTTATCTCTTGTTCAACAAAGCCTTTTCCCCAATGATGATAAGGTGCACAAAAAAATGATTGAGCGTCTCATTTAGCATTAATTTCCTGGTGCAACCATTATCATAGGTGATTGTTTTAACTCATTGATCAGAGTGTTTAGATAATCGATTAATGATGACTGATTTCGTTTCCTTGGCGGAATTTGGCTTGTCAAAAACTTTCTTGGAACTGAGGTAGCGGTATTGAAATACGACCCCTCTGACACTAACCGGTGTGCCTCAATTCTTCACGGATAACTTTTCTTAAAGTATCCTCTAGTGATTGATCATGCTCACAAATGTGATCACGTAATGCTTCATTGATAAGTGTTTGGTAATTACCTCCACCGGCAAAACGTGCTTGATTAAAATACCCTCATTTTTAATCACTTTATCATTGGTTCGAAAACCATGATCTCGGTTTATACATCAAATACACCAAAGCTAGATTTTTTGATTAGACACCCCATTGGCGTGCATTACTACGATTAACAAAATCGCTTACACCTTGGCCGAGCCTGCAACCAATCTCTTTCATGTTATAGCTGCATTTTTTCAACAAATTCATCTGACCCAAGATATATCTGGTTTTTCAGACCTTGCCAGGGGGAGGGTTCGTGCTTTCCTGCGGAAACAAACAGTCGATATTGTTCGATTGCCCGTTTTTTGTTCTTCGCAAACATCGACAATAACCCGTCTGTATATAGTAGAGGACTTTCATCTCCTATCTTTTATACCAGCTTGTCCTGGCACACTCCGCTTCGGGCACAAACCAGACCAAATACCAAATCCTAGCATACTCAAACGAACCACTAGTTTATAAAATACCGTAAAAACAAAGACCCATAACTAAGTGATTCAAACCTAACCTAACTATAAACCGATGACGCCAATCTATCGCACCACCCACAATACCCCTCTTGACATCAAAATTCATCAATCAATTCCATCAAATCAATTAAGCTTATCGCTTGAATATTTTCGGCTATGGGGTATCGTTCTTGCCCTGCGTAAACAACGAAACAACTCGTCGCTGTAATGTCCTCAATGGCATTGTAAAACCCTTTAGCTGGCTTTGCAGTCAATCCGCTTTTTATTTCAATCGCCCAAATTTCACTGTTAGGCATTTCCAACACAAGATCTATTTCTGCACCAGCAGAGGTACGATAAAAACTGGGCTTTGTGCCAAATGGTACAACGGATAATACATTTTCTATGACAAAGCCCTCCCAGCTTTCTCCGAGGACAGGGTGTCCGGCAAGTGTGTTGTAATCGCCAATGGCTAATAGCGCATGTAATATTCCGCTATCTCTGATATATACTTTGGGAGTTTTAACAAGTCTTTTGCCGATATTGACATAATAAGGAGCAAGTCGTCGTAGCAATAACAAGTTCACTAATAAATCAATATAAAAACCCACTGTTTTTGTTGCGATGGAAAGGCTGGATGCAAGCTTGGATGCATTTAGCATACTGCCTTGGTGGTGCGCTAACATCATCCATAATCGCTCTAATGTCTGCGCAGGAAAACGAGGAGCAAACTGGGGAATATCACGCTCTAAATAAGTTCGGATAAAATCTTTTCTTATTAAAAAACTGTTTTGGTCTGTACCACTTAAAAAACTTTCGGGAAAACCACCCCTGACCCAAAGTTTTATGATTTCATCGGGTTTTGTTTCTAAAATAGTGAAAGGTGTCATATCAATATAGGCAATTCGACCAGCAAGACTTTCGCCTGATTGTTTCAGTAGGTCGAGCGATGCAGAACCCAGAATCAAAAATCGTCCCGTTTTTTTGCCTTTACGTCTGCCTTTATCTATCACGCCGCGTAATGTTTGAAATAATTCCGGCAACCGATGAATTTCATCAAGAATAATCAAGCTGTCTTCGTATTGATTAAAAAATAGAATTGGGTCTTGAAGCTTATCTCTATCTTCATATGATTCGAGGTCGAGATAAAGCGATGGTCTATCTTCCGATATATCAAGCGCAATTGTCGTTTTACCAACTTGTCGCGTCCCGATGATGGCAACAGCGGGTTGACGATTTAACGCTTCCTCTATCTCTTGACGTATTTTTCTCTCTATCATCCTTGTAATTTAGGATGTTTGGTTTCAATTTACAAGGTAAATCTGAATTTTTACCGTTTTTTTGAATCACTAACCGATAATTTTAACCATAGCAAAATGCACCAAAAGGGGGCGGGTCTTGCTTTTTGCTTGAGATTTTATCACCCGACTAACTCGCGAATAGTGTAGTCAAAAATAATCGCTAATCTCTTTCATGCTATAGCCACCATTTTTATATGCGATGGTAATAGCGACATCTCTTTCAGGGTATTTCTTTTGGTACTTCGGCACTTGTCTTCGTTGAGCTGCGAGGTATTCATTCACATCCACATCCACATCCACATCTTTTTTCCGTGAAATTTTGCGCTGCATTTTTTCAACAAATTTATCTGACCCAAGGTATATCTGGTTTTTCAGGCCTTGCCAGGGAGAAAGCTCGTGCTTTCCTGCGGAAACAAACAGTCGATATTGTTCGATTGCCCGTTTTTTGTTCTTCGCAAACATCGATAATAACCCGTCTGTATATAACCAACCGGGAGTAGCGCTCAACCCGGCGGTTGCTCGGTAGCTGCTCCAGGGCCAATCCTTTGTCGCACGTACCATCTTTGCCCTTACCGGGTTGAGCACAATATACCGGGCAAGCTCCAGCAGGTGGCTTTCTTTCTGGACAAGTATAGCCTTATAGCGTCCCTGAAAAACATGCCCGACCCAACGGTGATGACGGTTAAATGTCTGGGTGTATACGCCATTAAGCTGGCGCATTCCTTTGGATAACGTTGCATCCGGCGTTTCAATAAGAAGGTGATAATGGTTGCTCATCAGACAATAAGCATGCACTACCCAGTTAAAACGCTCACATACCTGTGCACGCACATTGATGAAACTCTCCTGATCATTCTTTTCCAGATAAATATCCTCACGACCATCCCCGCGAGAGGTGACATGATACAAAGCACCGGGAAACTCTATTCGTAATGGTCTGGCCATGCGTCAAAGATAGCATAAGAAAGGCAAAAAACAAGACCTGACCCCTTTCGTGTGACCCCTTTCGTGACCCCTTTCGCAATTCAGGCCTGTTAAAAAAACAATCACAGAAATATATCAGCTTTGTTTAGACAAAACACAATCTCTTATTAATAAATACGCAATATCAGTTATTGAGTCAACAGATTTGCTTTATTATGTGAATTTACAGAATGTAATGGGCCTTATCGAAACACCGTTCCCAGATACTACAGATCTAAATAATTTAGGGTGGCGCTCGGTGTCGTTTGTTATGGGGCATCGCTGCTGCGTGATGACAACAAACGACAATGCACCAAGTTTTCTAGTTAATGCTTCACACAAAATAAATCACCGAAACTATGAGTAAAAAAGCTTCTAACGATACACTCTGAGTACTTCGTCAAGTAAAATTAGACGTTAAGTAGATCACTATTACGTTTTTTCAAAGCGAAAAGATATTTTGCTTCATCATAAGGTTTTTTGTCTTTCCAGCACCTAAAAATAATCCTAATCCATTTAAATGCCAAAGCGCGTATAGTAGCCTGATGAGATTTCCCTAGTGCCCGTTGTTTATCATAATACGCTTTAGCCCAGCCAGAAATAGTAATTGGCTTACCGTCTATATAGTGCTTACAATGATTTTTGAAAAAACTTGCTTCAGTTGCGAAATACTTTTCTTGTAACTCAACACCCAGTATGTTTTTTAAATCTTCAGCACATTGCGTTGCATATTCTTTTAGTTCAGGTTTTTTCCCTTTTGCTATCAGAAGCTTCCCTAATATTTCCTCGCTTGCACCAGCCAATGTAATTGAACATGCATAATCCGACTCCTCAAGAAATAATTCAATTGCCTTTTCTAGCTGAACTTTTGCCAACTCAAGTTTGCTGAATGTATATTTCTTATCGTATTCCACAATATTTACCAAGCCGTATAACGCTTATATCAACGATTGCCGAAAGTGACGGTTTTTTTGTGTACGTGCGCCACATTCAACCTGCAAGTACATTGATGAAACTGTTCTGATCATTTTCTTCCAGATAAATATCTTCACGCCCATCCTCACGCGCGTGATCATGATACAAAGCACCGAAAAATTCTATTCGCATTGGTCTAACCATGTATCAAAGATAGCAAAAAACATGATCTCTCTCCTCTGTTTTACCGAAAAATATCTACATCACCAAAAACCAACAGCGAAATAGGCGGCAAAGAAAGGGGACAGGTGGAAGGTATTGCCTATTTTTGAGAGTGTCATAATAAAGAGCGATAAGCTCATTTTCCAACACTTAGGGTCTGTCAAAAAATAACTTGATCATCTTACTTGTCTATCCTTTCGTCTTCAGCGCAATATAATCATGTTATTTTTTGACAGGCCCTTAAACGCATTGCCCAGCATATCACTCAGTCGATAGGCCGTTTTCTCAGCCAGTTTTAGATATTCCTTGACCTCTTTTTTTGATTGATCTTCCAGTAAAAATGCCTAAATAGATTTATTTATTGCTTTAAGTTCCATATATAAGTCATTCAATTAAGACGCAGACATGCCAAAATCAGTCACTCGAACCTATTCGCGCTATACCAAAGAAGCCACCAAGCTTGAGCGCAAACTCACCGCTCAAGAGCTGGCAGCGCTCGTGGGGGTTAAGCTCTTTGATGCCGAGACTTCATCGCTGGCGGGGCATATCAAACAAGCAGAAGACAAGCTGGCCTTGCTGCAGCCGTGCGCAAACCAATAAAAGCGCTCGATGATGAGTTCTAATCCCCAGCATACTCAAGCCTTTGTATGGATTTGACTGCCCGGCGAAACTGAGCCTGTAGTTGCGGGTAAGCTGACTCAAGAGGGGCAAAACCTGTTCTTTAAATCTAGAATCCGCAGTTGAACGACATGCAGAGTGCGTTTTTAAGCGTGAAGAGCAAGACGCGATGAGGCGGAATAGCCGCTATTGCAACGATTCGCAACGATGCTATTCACGCTTAAAAGCGTACTATTCATGGCGTAGCGGGCTAAGCATGCCCAACTGCATCCGGGACGGCGCACCCGATGCTTGGGGCCGCCGGATGTTGATCAATCGCTTGCTTGGTCTCAAGGATGAAGATGCCACCAACACCGTCCAACTGGATGCGCTAAACTAAACCCAACAGACCGCGCCTTGTTCTGGAAGCGTCAGTTCCTCAATGACTTGCTTTCCAGGAATATACAAAATAATTCGCATCCTTGTTCGGGATTGTCAGGGTAGACCTATTTAAATTTATTGTAACCATAATTGAGCATCTGAAATGTCTGATAGTTTATCTCAGCTTAACAAAAATTTATTGCATTACTCCCCAGATAAAGAGGGAATGTATGCATCCTGTTTGAGTGTTTTTAGATGTTATAAACCTCAAAAATTACGCCACGTATCATTTTTTCAACCCACTCTGTTAATGGTTGTTAACGGGCAAAAACAGGTAAAAATAAATGATAAGAGCCTAGTGATTGATCAAGGAGACTTACTGCTATTGCCGCCAGGTACAACATTATGGATAGGAAACTTTCCGGACAGACAACAAGCCGTATACCTAGGCCTGAGTTTTCGATTTGATCAGCAGGCATTGAAACATTTTAGATTAATATATGGCTCATCCTTGGAAGGATGGGATATTTCACCTCGATGGAATGTTAAATCACCAACCAGTATCGTCGCGGCATTGACGCAGGTCACTGATACTAATTCTAGACACGCTACGAATGATCAGTTGGCACAGCACCGACAAGTAGAATTACTGCTGCTGCTTGCGCAAGAGGGCATTGCTGGAAATATTTTATTGGGCGAGCACCCGAGTTGGAAGCAAAGAGTTTTCCAGCTACTGATTATAGAACCTGCGCGACCTTGGCAACTTAAGGAGGCTTGTCTTCGCTTGGGCGTGAGCGAGTCATCGCTAAGAAGAAAATTGCAATTTGAAGAAACGGGTTTTCGTGAATTACTGGAAGAAGCTCGGCTTTCTCAGGGACTATCGCTGCTGCTGGAGTCAACACAATCAATTGGCCAAATTGCAGATGCTGTCGGATATCAATCTCAATCAAGGTTTGGGGAGCGTTTTAAGCGCCATTTTGGAATGACGCCCACAGAACTTAGGCGCACGCTTGTTGCTTAATGTATAAAATCTGGCTGTTTAAGGCGAAGACCCGCATGCATATTCAAGTATATTTAGACTCCATTTTAGCAAAATATGCAGCGGAGACCTTTATGAAAAAAAGATACTTGTTATTAAGCCTGGCGATTGGCATAAGCTTATCCATGTCGCTATACGCCAGTGAGAATATTGTCATTAACCATGCAGGCTTATACCCCGAAGGAATTAGCTTTGACGCACAAGAGAAAATATTTTATGTTAGCTCGGTTGCAAAGGGGGAGATATGGAAAGTAAACCAAAAAGGGGAAACCGCGTTATTCGCCAAAAATAAAAAATTCCCCTCGGTTATCGGATTGCTAGTCGATGAAAAGCGCAATAGGTTGATTGCGTGTATTGCAGACCCAGGGGTTGGCATTAACAGCACGGCTTCAAGCAAAGGTAGACTTGCCGGTGTAGTAATATATGATCTGAGTTCTAAACGGGAATTGGCGTACTATAATCTATCCGCTGTCGGTGGTAACAAGCATCACTTTGCAAATGATGTAGCCATTGACGACGATGGCAATATATACGTTACGGATAGTTTTTCTCCTGTCATTTACAAGATTGACCCGATTGGAAAAATCGAAATTTTCGCGCAATATGCAAAGTGGAACGTCGCAGCAGGAAAGTTTGGCCTTAATGGAATCGTATATCACCCCGATGGCTTTTTGATTGTTGCTCATTACGATAGCGGAAAACTCTATAAGATTGAGCTTAATAATCCGCTAAGTATTAAAGAAGTAGTGCCTAGCAATCCATCCAAAAAATGGAAAATCAGCGGTTTTGATGGCCTGCTATTGCTTGACAATAAGACACTCATAGCGGTGAATGTTGACCCATCAGGACGTGAAAATGGCAATGCAGTATATCGGCTATTATCTAACGATAACTGGGATAGCTTTAAGCTCAATGCCGTGATGCCTACGCGCAATACTTACCCAACCACTTTAACTAAAAATAACGATGGCATATTTGTTCTGCACAGTAAGCTGCTAGAACTGTTTATGAATAAACAACCAGCGAGCAAAACATTCGAAATCGAAAAAGTTCTTTTTTCGGTTTTGGAAAACTAAAGACGAAGTCATGCCTCAATTACAGAGTTCGATAGGCGAAAAAACATTATGCATCAGATTCTCGTATATTCAGACAGTCTCACTTGGGGCATCATCCCTGATACAAGGCATCGTTTACCGTTTGAAAAACGCTGTGTTGGCCTGGCTGATGAACTTAAAAATATAGCAATAATACATTCTACTCACTATTTTGACGCCGCCTGTGTCACGGATACCAGCATGGTAGATGGCATTCATTTAGATGCAAATCAGCACCAAATATTAGGCCAAGCTATAGCAGATGCAGTCCGAAGTAACGGCCTTCTAACAAAATAAATTTATAGCACTTTATAATTTCTATTCTGATATAACAACACACGGAGTTTTTAAAAAACAATAGGGAGCATGATGACAAGCACAGTATTTTCTATCGAATTAGCCGTAAGAGATTATGAATGTGATATCCAAGGGATTGTGAATAATGCCATTTATCAAAACTATTTGGAACATGCGCGTCATGAATATTTGAAACAAGCAGGGATAGACTTCGCAGAGTATGCAAAAAACGGAATTCATCTTGTCGTCGTACGCGCGGAACTCGATTATAAATTACCGCTAAAAAGCGGCGACAGGTTTATTGTTGACTTAAAACTGGAACGCGAGTCTAAAATTAAATTCGCCTTTTATCAGAATATTTTACGTACTTCTGATCAGCGCATAATGGTAAAAGGTAAAATTATCGGCACGGCCCTAAATCAACGCGGCCGCCCGGAAATACCCGAGGCTTTAAATAAAATTATTCAGGAAGTATAGGCGGAAGAAGTGCCGTGTCGTTACTCTACTTAAGCAACTGACAACGCAGTAGGACGGAAAAAGCGGCCCAGCCCTCCGGGTTGCGGATGAATAAGTACAATGGCAGAAACGCAAGGCCAGACAATAACTCAGGCCCTGTACCCCAGCAATGCCCAAGAAATAAAGTAATCATTTGGATTTTTAGGCTGTACCCGGTATGATTCCGCTTTCGACGCTAACTTCTTTTAGGAGAAACCTCTTTAGTGAGGGGCCGAAGGCGCAACTTACCCGGAATCGCTCAGGCAAATGGACTATAAGAAAGCAGACACAGTTCTGTGTGACGTCGGCTCTGGAGAGAGGTGCTAGCGTTTTAGGCATCCACCGAAGGGGAGGAATGTTGACACTGCATTCTAAACTCTCAGGTACACGGACAGAGGGGTACAAGAAACATAATGAGCGCACTAACTCAGGTTAATCACTAAAAAACCAATGAGATAGCACGCTGTGTTTTACGTACTTACATCCGGAAGATGATATTATGGGCAAACATACCCCTTTATACCCGAATCACGTCAAAATGAATGGCAAAATGGTCGATTTTGCCGGATGGGATATGCCCATTCACTACGGCTCGCAAATCGAAGAACATCACCACGTCCGCAACGATGCCGGCATGTTTGACGTTTCACACATGACCGTCATCGATATGCGCGGGCCTCAGGTTCAAACATTTCTAAAATATCTTCTCGCCAATAACGTTGCAAAACTTGCCACCCCCGGCAAAGCCTTATATAGCTGTATGCTAAACGAAAAAGGCGGGGTTATTGACGACTTAATTACTTACCATATGTCCGCTGATTGGTTCCGCACCGTCGTTAATGCGAGCACTCGGGACAAGGATGTCGCCTGGATTACCCAACAAGCTAAGCCATTCAATGTGCAAATAGATGTGCAAGATCAACTCGCCATGATCGCCGTGCAAGGGCCTACCGCGCGCGATAAAGCATTAAGTATCATGCAAGATTCTTTACGCGCCAAAGCACAGGCACTGAAACCTTTTTTTGCGACAACAGATGAAGGTTTTTTTATCGCACGTACCGGTTACACCGGCGAGGATGGCTTTGAAATTTTGCTACCCGCAGCTGATGCCCCCACTTTCTGGGACAAGCTCGCCGCAACCGGCGTCAAGCCCTGTGGCCTGGGTTCACGAGACACCTTAAGACTCGAGGCCGGAATGAATTTATACGGTACCGATATGGACGAAGATATCTCCCCACTGGAGGCCGGTCTCGGGTGGACGATTGCATGGAAACCTATGGAAAGAGACTTTATTGGTAGAAAAGCACTGGAAAATCTCAGAAATTCTACTAAATATAAATTTGTAGGCTTGGTACTCGAAGGCAAAGGCGTATTGCGTAACCATCAAAAAATTATAGTTGAAGGCATCGGCGAAGGAGAGATTACCAGCGGCACCTTTTCACCCACCCTGGGTCACGCCATTGCCTTCGCACGAGTGCCTTTAGCGACAGAAAAAAAATGTTTAGTAGAAATACGCAACAAGCAGGTAGCCGCTCGCGTGGTTAAACCGATATTTGTACGCAATGGAAAACCCTGTGTTAACTAACTTTATAATAACTAATCACTACTGAAAAATAGAACATACGTAAAAGAGGACAACACCATGAGCACTATCCCTTCTGGCTTAAAATACACACAATCACACGAATGGATTGAACTGGGTGACGATGATACCGCAACGATCGGTATTACTGATCACGCGCAAAGCCTCTTAGGCGACCTCGTATATGTTGAAATTCCAGATGTTGGCCAAGACGTTGCAGCAGCTGAAGCCTGCGCCGTGGTTGAATCCGTCAAGGCCGCTTCAGATATATATTCACCTTTTTCGGGTGAAGTATTAGAGGCCAATGAAGAGCTTGCCGATACTCCCGAGCTAATCAATACTGACCCCTACGATGCTGGCTGGATTTTTAAAGTAAAATACTACAATAAATCCGACTTAGATGAGCTAATGGACGCAGATGCTTACGCAGAATTTGCGGCAGCAGAAGCACAATAAGAGTGACTCATCATTAGGCCGATAATAAACCCTCGGCCTGATCAACATAGCTCTCTACTTTTTGTTACAACACCGCATGCGTTGCTTGCATTCAGAACGAGGTGCGATAGCCACACCCTCTCGGGAGATCTTGCACAGCCAATTATGCAAGCGGTGCAACAACCCTTAACTCCACTCGCTAATTAATAGAGTAATAAACATGCCATTCATCCCGCATACTGATCAAGAAGTTAAAACAATGCTTCATACTATTGGCGTCGATAATATTGAAGCATTATTTGATGAAATACCCGCTGAACTAAAAATCACAGAGCTCAAAAATGTTCCCGCGCAACTGAGTGAAATGGAAATCACCCGCTTAATGCACAAACGCGCAAATCAAGATGCTGTGCCTCTTTGTTTCGCGGGGGGCGGATCCTATGACCATCATATTCCTGCCGCCGTATGGGAGATTGCAACACGCGGTGAATTTTACAGCGCATATACGCCGTATCAAGCAGAAGCCAGCCAAGGTACTTTGCAACTGATCTATGAGTATCAGTCCATGATGGCGCATTTAACATGTTTGGATACTTCTAACGCTTCTCTTTATGATGGCGCGTCGGCGCTTGCGGAAGCGACACTTATGGCGGTTCGTGCCAATCGAAAATCTAAGTCTAAACGCATCCTAATCCCCCGCACGGTGGATCCGGTTTACCGCAAAGTTACTCACACACTGGTAAAAAATCAAGGCATCCAAATCGAGGAAATCGATTTTGATATTCAAAAAGGCCAGATCGATATTAGTCGCTTACCGACAGACCCCGGCGACATTACTGCGGTGGTTATTCCTCTGCCGAATTATTTTGGCATCTTAGAAAATGTTAATGAACTCACCGACTGGGCACACGCTCATGGCGCGTTGGTTATCGCGGTGGTTAATCCGCTAAGTCTCGCGGTATTAACCCCCCCCGGTGAATGGGGAGAAAAAGGTGCGGATATCGCCTGTGGCGAAGGACAACCCTTAGGTATTCCGATGTCATCCGGCGGGCCATATTTTGGTTTTTTAACCTGCAAACAAGGCTTGGTTCGGCAAATGCCAGGACGGATTGTTGGGCGCACCATAGACCTCGATGGAAAACCGGGCTTTACCTTGACCTTGCAAGCACGAGAACAACATATTCGACGCTCTAAAGCCACGTCAAATATTTGCACTAACCAAGGTTTGATGGTGACTGCCGCAACTATTTATATGGCGATTATGGGTCCCGACGGGTTGAAAAAAACCGCCATCGCCAGTCACGCAAATACCGTGACGCTACTCGACAAACTGACGCATAACAAATCTATAACACGGGTCTTCGATCAAGCCTTTTTTCATGAAACGGTTATTCGCATAGACAGCGATAGTAACCGCTTGTTAAAAAAACTCGCTGCAAAAAATATTGTCGGCGGAATTAGCTTGCAAGCAGATTATCCTGAACTCGGTAATGCCATACTCGTATGCGCCACAGAAAAACGCAGCTTAAGCGAAATTGAGTTTTTTACTCAACAGCTGACCACAGCAATGAGCAATCCAGCCGGATAACCGCGCTGATAAACCAAGGGGGCCTCTGATTAAGTGAGATAGTGAGTTTCAATTTAACGCAGCTTACGCTCGCTAGATGACTTAATCAGAGGCCTCCTAAGCATTAATAAGTGAACATACCATGATCATATACGAACAAGCTATTAGTGGGCGCGTCAACCAGGCGCAAAGTGTATCGACTACCGGTTCGCTGGAAGATATTCCACAAAGTCTTCGGCGCAAAAAACGCGCCTACCTACCGGAGGTTTCAGAGCTTCAGGCCGTGCGCCATTACACACAATTGTCGCAAAAAAACTTTTCTATCGACACCCACTTCTACCCCCTGGGTTCGTGCACCATGAAATACAATCCACGAGCGTGTAATACACTTGCCATGCTACCGGGGTTTTTGTCACGCCACCCAAAGTCTGATGCGTCACTCGGCCAAGGTTTTTTAGCCTGCATGCACGAATTGCAAGAGATGTTAAAAGAAGTTACCGGCATGCAAGCGGTTTCCCTCGCGCCGATGGCCGGGGCACAAGGAGAGTTTGCGGGCATCGCGATGATTCGCGCCTACCATGACGCACGTAATGACCACGCACGTAATGAGATTCTTATTCCCGATGCGGCTCACGGAACCAACCCTGCGACCGCGGTGATGTGCGGCTACAAGGTTAAAGAAATACCGACCGACCATAACGGTGATGTTGATTTTGCCGCCTTAAAGGCTGCAGTAGGGCCGCAAACCGCAGGGCTTATGCTGACCAATCCTTCAACCCTCGGCGTCTTTGAGCGCCGCATCAAAGAAATCGCCGAACTCGTACACACTGCCGGAGGTTTATTGTATTACGATGGCGCAAATTTAAACGCCATACTCGGTAAAGTGCGACCGGGTGACATGGGCTTTGATGTTATTCATATGAATTTACATAAAACTTTTTCTACCCCACACGGTGGTGGTGGCCCCGGATCTGGCCCGGTTGGGGTCAATGAACGTTTACGACCTTATTTACCGGTGCCGGTAGTGGGCAAAGAAGGGGACACTTATCGACTTTTTGATGAACAAGATATGCCGCAAACCATGGGACGTTTATCTGCTTTTGCGGGCAACGCAGGTATTTTGTTACGCGCTTATATTTATGCCCGCATGCTCGGCAAAGAAGGCATGGTTCGCGTCGCGGAATACTCCACGCTGAATGCAAATTACATGATGAAAATGTTACAACACGCGGGGTTTGAACTTGCATTTCCCAATCGACGCGCCACCCATGAATTTATCGTTACCTTAAAAAAACAGGCTAAAGATCTCAAGGTAACCACCTTAGATTTTGCTAAACGCTTGCTAGACCTCGGTTACCATGCACCAACGACCTATTTCCCATTATTAGTTCCCGAGTGTTTACTTATTGAACCTACGGAAACTGAAAGCAAAGACGTATTAGATGCCTTTGTAGCAGCAATGGCGAGTATTCAAAAGGAAGCCGAACACACACCCGAAAAAGTAACTCAGGCGCCGCAAACGATGCCTGTGCGCCGTTTGGATGAAGTTCGCGCGGCCAAGCAATTAGATTTATGCTGGCCGAATAAAGACCATAATGGCCGATAATAATCGAGGTTTACTCAGATTCATCGACGCTGCGGGCTATTCTTGGAAAGGTTTAACCGCCGCGTATAAAAACGAAGAAGCCTTTCGTCAAGAGCTGATTATTTTTTGTATTCTCGCTCCTTTAGGGCTATTGTTAGGGGATACCGGCACACAAAGAGCTTTACTGCTAGGCAGCCTGATCCTCGTTTTAATTGTAGAATTACTTAACTCTGCCATTGAAGCAGTGGTTGACCGTATTGGTACAGAACAACATGAGCTATCCGGGCGAGCAAAAGATATTGCATCAGCCGCTGTCATGTTGTCGATGTTGCTGGTCGTCGTTATCTGGGGCTTGGTTCTTTTTGGGTAAACGCATCTACATAAAAATATTTTTCACGTAAATATTCCTGCAAGTAATCCTGCTTACAGGATCTCAACTTTATTTCATTCATTAGGAAAATTATGACTGCACTAATTTGTGGATCTTACGCATTTGATACCGTAATGGTATTTCCCGATCAATTCAAAAATCATATTCTGGCGGATAAAACGCATATGATTAATGTCTCGTTTCTGGTGCCCGAAATGCGCAGAGAGTTTGGCGGCTGCGCCGGTAATATCGCCTATAATCTCAACTTACTCGGCGGCAAACCCTTACCCATGGCCACCGTCGGTCAAGACTTTGACAGCTATGCACAATGGATGGAAAAGTGCGGCATCAGCAGCACGCATATTAAAAAAATCGACAAAACCTATACCGGCCAAGCATTTATTACAACCGACCTGGATGACAATCAAATTACCGCATTTCATCCCGGCGCCATGGGCTTTTCTCACGAGAATAACGTCTCTGATGCTAAAGATGTTGAGATTGGAATCGTATCGCCGGATGGCCGCGATGGTATGATTCAACACGCACGGCAATTTAAAGAAGCCAATATTCCGTTTATTTTTGACCCCGGCCAAGGCATGCCTATGTTTGATGGTAAAGACTTAATCCGCTTTATAGACCAAGCGACCTGGGTAACGGTTAACGACTATGAGGCGGAAATGCTGCAACAGCGCACGGGATTAAGCCCACATGAAATCGCTGAACGAGTTGAAGCTTATATCGTAACGCTCGGGGGAGAAGGCTCACATATTTACACAAATAAACACCGCCATGAAATTCCTGCAGCGGCCACCAGTGAATTAAGCGACCCCACTGGCTGTGGTGATGCCTATCGAGCCGGAATAATTTTTGGTCTCATGAATGATTTAGACTGGGAAATCACCGGAAGAATCGCCTCATTATGCGGCGCAATAAAAATAGAAACTCATGGCCCGCAAAACCATTCTTTTACCCAGACGGAGTTCGCTGTGCGTTACCAAAAAACCTTTGGGGAAAAATTCCCCGTTATTGGCTAGTTTTTTCCAATCTATAACCCAGAGTAGCGGCAGGGCCTGTATTAGTTGGACAACGGCTGAAAAAACCCTTCCTGACAAGGTTGAAAGTTTGCAGGCCATGGCGCACTCTGCATGCCGTCCAACTGCGGATTCTAGGATTATTAAATAAAACCAATATTTTTTGTGATAAGTAGGGCAATGGGATGGACTCACTAACAAAACGGCTTCAAATGAGCCAAACTGAAAGATGAAGGTTAATCAAATTCAGTTAATAGTTAGGAGTCCATCATGAATAGAGTAACGTGCGGTATTGATTTAGCAAAGAATGTTTTTCAAATATATGCTGTTGATGAAAATGAGAAGTTAGTCTGTCAAAGTCAGCTAAAACGCTCCAAATTGTTAGGATTCTTTGTAAAGTTAAAGCCGTGTTTGATAGGGATAGAAGCTTGCGGTAGTTCGCACTATTGGTCGCGCGAGCTAACCAAGCTCGGGCATACGGTACGGTTAATGAGTCCACAAGAATGATGCCGCAGGCTGTTCTGGTCAACTCCAACCGGACACTTTCTTTAGAGAGTTTTCATAGTTAATT
>CAZWUO010000065.1:0-17117 GCA_964636675.1 uncultured Ectothiorhodospiraceae bacterium | reverse complement strand
CCTCTCTTTGAAAGCGATACACCCCTAAACTGCTCACAAACGGCATCTACCATGTTATTTGTTAACCTGTCACCTTGAAGAATTAACCGACTCATTGACTATTGTTTCACCACTCTTCTACATTCAAACGGGTCGCTAGGCTAGTAGTTTCACTTTTGTTGTGCAAGCACTTCACAAAATAATTCCTCTTAATTTGCACTTTCCAGTGAAACTACGTCAAAATCTGCCATTAATATCAGTCGTTAATACCAAAAATCTCTAAAGATTCAATCTTATCAACCGTATACATAGACTCATGGCGACAAACGGAAAAGCCATTTAATGCAAACTGTATGAATATCATGCGCTCACATATCGACCTGCATAAGAAACCAAGCAAGACCTTGGTATCCCTAAAAGCGGCAGCAATCACAATTATGAGTGTTTTGTTTTTGCTTGCTTGCGCGTCAACCAGTGAAAAAATTCACAACCCTATTAACGACTATCGAACGTTTCATCTTGATGGGGCCATCGAAATTGGCAAAATCGGGGACTCTTATACCGCCGATCTTGTCATCTATGGCTTTGCAGGCCAGAACCGGTTAATGGATAAATTAATAAGAAAATTCCAACAACAACATGAGCATATTGAAACTATTTATGTAGAAAACACATCCACGGATTTAATTCTTAAAGCACACATACTGAAACAAGGCAGCATCAACGGAATGAATACGGCGACGAACCCTGATCTCTACGCGACACTCAATCTGCAAAATCTGCAACAACTTTATGCAAAGAACTTGATGACCGACTACATCATTTATGCTCATAACAAACTCGCCTTAATGATTGCTCAAGGCAATCCCAAAAAAATCGCTTCTTTTAAAGACTTAGGACGTAGCGACCTCGTGCACTCACACCCCAACCCACTGACCGAAGAAATATTTCGTGAATACGGAGCAAATATGTTCAAACAGCTTGGCTTATTTCGCAAGCTCACGCATTACGCAAAATGCAAACAATGCTGGGCGATAAAAGGAAAAACCTGGTTTACCCGACATCATCAACACGAAACACCGCAACGCATTGAGTCTGGACTGGCGGACATTGGATTAGTATGGTCAACAGAGATTCTCGATGCAAAAAGGCGAGGCTACAAAATTGAAGGAATTTCAATCCCTAATCGCTATAACCAAGTGAATAAAATCAGCTACAAGATTGGAATGCTCACAACGGGTAGAAACAAAAAAAACGCGCTTGATTTCATTCGCTACCTGCAATCCGATAAAGCCCAAAAAATATTCGCACATCATGGCTTTATAAAAACCCGTCAAAATGAACGTCAACTCAAAAAATTAAGCCATTAGTGCACAAGACTCTGACGTGGAGACATAGCATCTGGCTTTTAATTCACTGCTTTTTTTGTTATATTGGAATTCGTAAAGATAAGTTGAAACACGCATGAAACATCCTCTGAATAACTCCCAGAATAATAACTCTCTAAATACAGTCACCTTAGGTTTAATATCATTTACCTCCGTCTTTCTGCTTGCGCTCATCATTCCCCTAAACGCTGAGAACAATACAGCAAGCGAGACACAGAGCAGTCTAGAGACTAAGACAAGACGAGAAAATTCGTTTTTGCCACCAACCGTTGAGATCAAAAATGTAAACGAACTTGAGCAATTACTGCGTGTTCGAGCACCCAAAAAACAAATTCTTTTTGCGCGCAACTTTCCAAAAGATTTTAGTCAGATTTCCAATATTGATCAAAAGAAACGCTTATTCATCCAAACGCTTAAACCCATTATCCTCAGTGAAAACCAACGCTTGCGAGAACTCCGAACTTACATCCAAGAAATTATTTTACTGTCTAATAATGATCTTCCGAATGCTTTCAAAGCAAAAATTCAGCAACTTCTCAAACACTACAAAATAACACGTAGTAACAAAACAGATGCAGAGGCCATCGATGAATTACTCGACCGCATGGACATTATTCCTTATAAACTGGTACTCGCTCAAGCGGCCATGGAAAGCGGATGGGGAACTTCACGATTTACGATCGAAGGCAATAGTTTGTTTGGTCAATGGACATGGGACAAAAACCAAGGAATAAAACCTTCCGCTAGAGACGAAGGAGCCACTCATCGGGTGAAACATTTTGCCAGTATTCAACTGTCAGTGAGAGACTATTTGTTAAATCTAAACACCAACGAAGCATACCAAGAACTGCGCACAATGCGCCGCATACTGCGTGAGAAAAACCAAACCTATGATGCACTGCAACTTGCCACCGGTTTGATTCGCTATTCTCAGCGCAAAGAAGAATACGTGAAAGAAATTCAACAAATGCTCAAATCAACGGCATTTTCTAGCGCTTAGTTTTGCGTTTATAGTAGCAACCAACTCTCCCATTTTCTAAAACATTAGTTTCCTGCAACATCAGGCCTAATCCACAAATGGCTATACCAGTAGTATCTCCCTTTTTCCTTGCTCGCAGCCGTACAATTGTATCGACTACGCCGAGCAAACAAGGGCTTATCGGACACTACGTGATAAACAGAAAAATTTTGCAGGCTGACTTCCACGTTATCTCCGGTACTTGAAAAACAATTTAACAATGGAGCGCGCGATGTCTCAAGCCACTGCAACTCTAGGCGTGGAGGGTTATTCACCATGATAAGCGGATCAACTGGACTAATAGTTTTAACCGGTAAAGCCAGACTATAGACCTTATCTCTAAAACCTGCTAAATCAGCATAACGTTCATTGATGGGAAATCTCGGCAGCGCCTGCCTATCACTCCATAGACCAATGGCCCCTGAGTGTTGACCAAACGCAATTAAACCCAAATCCTCAATAATATCCTGTAAGGCTAAACTGTATTCTCCATACGGGTAGGCAAACAAGGTCGCATCAATACCCAGCTCTTTTTTAATACGTGACTGGGCCTGCAATATGTCAGCTCTAACACGTTGCTGCCACTGCAGGCGCGTTTCATTACTTTTTTGCATGATAAGAAATTCATGCGTCGCGGAGTGATTTCCGACGTCAACACCATGCTCTAGCATTTCCCTCAACTGCACCCAACTCATCGTTGAAGAATAATGTTTATCCAATGAATCAGTCGCCACAAAAACCGTAAATGGATAGTCTCTAGCGCGCAATTTGGCGTATGCATATTCATAAACCGACAAATAAGCATCATCAAAAGTAATTGCCACGGTTTTTTTTGGAATGGGTTCTTGTGCTACCAAGCGTGCAATAATTTTTTTTAGTGGCCAAACATTGAACTTTTCCTGCTCAAGAAATCTAAGCTGGGATGTAAATTGCGCTAAAGTAACATTGGTTGAAGGCCAGCGCTCGTTGGCAACCCGATGGTAGGCTAATATCACCGCATTAAATTCGGCAAACGCGTATTTCAACGGAAACAAGTTGAACAACAATAACAACATGATTAAAGTGAGCTTATACATATTATTACCCAGCGCTTAAAGAGATCATAAGATTTAACAATATTTGCTGATCATTCTAAAGCGCATCTCTTTCCCTTAAAGATACAACAATATCAAAGGTTATTTTAATGCTTCCAGAAACTACAATAGCAGGAATCTTCAGTTTTATATTAATGTTAGTCGCTATTCATTATCGCCGACATCGGAATTTTCACGCAGGTTCTATGGGATTGATCGTGTTATTCGATCTTAGTATGCCATTTTACCTTTATCTTAATAGAGATTGGTATGAGAGACTCATTGAAGGCGGGGAAATTTTTTCGTTCTTGATCTGGATGCACGTCGGTATCGTTCTCACGGTCTATGCGCTATATACATTGCAAATCAAAGAAGGCTTAAAACTAAGAAGAGGCGACGAATCCACGCGTGCTGAACACGTTAACTTTGCGAAAGGAATTATATTAGCACGCGCACTAATGATAATGACTGGCGCCATTTTATATGAGCCTGAGGACGTCTGAGTTTCATCGCTACCGTAGGCTGTTTTTTTACCCAACACCAAAAGTAGTGAAATTGGATATCGCAAACATGGAAAAATATATATAACTAAAAAAGCCCGTCAAGACGGGCTTTTTTTATCCAGGATTAAACACAAGCTATTTATGTTTGCGCTTCGCCTCAATCATCTGATGAATCACCGGTGTTAAAATCAACTCCATCGCAAATCCCATCTTACCACCCGGCACTACGATCGTATTTGGCCGAGACATAAATGACCCGTCAATCATATTCAACATAAATGGAAAATCAAACGTTGAGGGATCACGGAACCGAATCACGATGAAACTTTCATCGGGTGTCGGTATATCGCGCGAAATGAACGGATTCGACGTATCGACGGTTGGTACTCGTTGAAAATTAATATGGGTACGCGAAAATTGCGGTGTCACATAATTCACGTAGTCCGGCATGCGACGCAGAATCGTATCTACGATCGCTTCTGCTGAATATCCACGCTGCGCCGCATCTCGGTGAATTTTTTGTATCCACTCAAGATTGACCAGCGGCACAACCCCGACTAAAAGATCAACATGTTTTGCAACATCAACACCTTCCGAGACGACTCCACCGTGCAAACCTTCATAAAATAATAAATCTGTCGCATCCGGAATATCTTCCCATGGCGTAAATTCGCCGGGCTTTAAGTTTAAGTCACTATAAGGCAATGCCTCCTCAGGACTATGCAGGTATTTTCGAGTCTGACCTGAACCCGTGTCGCTATAAGTCTTAAATAATTCTTCTATTTTATCGAAAACATTACCCTTGGGGCCAAAATGGCTCAGAACCTCACCTTTTTCCTGAGCTAAAGCAATCGCTTCTTTCATTTCAGCGCGGTTATATCGGTGAAAACTATCGCCTTCTACAATGGCGGGATTAATACCCTCACGGCGAAAGATATGCTCAAATGCATTTTTTACCGTTGTGGTTCCAGCACCCGACGAGCCGGTCACTGCAATAACGGGATATTTTTCAGACATAGGTTTCTCCTAATATATCGTTTTTTAAAAATATTTTGGCCAGCGTTTGCGCTAAACCACGCATTATTGCTCACAGCGTTGATTTTTTAATATGGCGCGTCAAACTCTATGCAATTGTTTTTTATAGCTTTACCATCGATTTTTTGTTTTATTTGCAAACATACATTGCAGAAAATCATCACTAATCGATGATTCAAAATGGTAAAAGGAGCGCGATTATAACTAAAAAACCACCGAACTGTCGATTTTGCACAATTTCCATTAACGTAACGCCCTGGGGTAATTATTCAGCATTGAGGATCCTACCTCTATAATCCACCAAGCCATCGCTATATAATATGGCATCTGTGCGCGAGTTTAAAACACCACCAAAAAATATTTGCATCCTGCGACTCTCTGCGATCGGAGATGTTTGCCATGCCTTACCCGTGGTGCGTAGCATTCAAAAACAGTGGCCCAATACTGCTATAACATGGGTTATTGGACAAACCGAATATGAGCTACTCAGTGACATCGATACGATTAATTTTGTCATTTTTAATAAAAAAGACGGCTTAAAAGCATTTAAACAGCTAAAAAAGGACTTAAAACAAACAAAATTTGACCTATTATTACATATGCAAACTTCATTGCGCTCGAATATAGCAAGCTTATTTATTCCTGCAGTAATCAAGCTTGGGTATGATAAAAGCAAAGCAAAAGAACTGCATCGCTTTGTTATTAATCGCAAAATCATCCCATCCTCTCATCGCCAACATCAAATTGATGATCTCTATGATTTTGCAAAACGACTCGGTATCAAGAAGGAAGAAAACGCGCAACTTACTTGGGCCATCCCGATACAACAAAAAGCCCTTGAAAACATCAGACTAAAAATCAATAAGACTAAACCATTATTAATCATAAGTCCTTGTTCCAGCCCTTCCAAACGGGTGTATAGAAGCTGGAACACCTTGAACTATGCACAAGTCGCAGACTATGCCATCAACAAACTAGGTTACACCGTAGTTTTATCCGGCGGACCTACAACATTTGAAATCCAGGCAGGCAAAGAAATCGTTAACGCCATGCATCATAAACCGCTAAATCTCATTGGCAAAACGTCGCTCAAGGAATTAACCGCACTGCTGCATGAAGCCTCTCTCTTAATCACTTCTGATTCCGGGCCAGCGCATATTGCTACCGCATTAAACTTACCCGTGCTTGCCCTTCACGCCGCAACAAACCCATGGCAAACCGGACCTTATTTATGGCGTGACTGGGCGATCAACAAATACCCAGAAGCAGTAGAAAATGAGTATCAAAAAAAAGTTGCGCAACTGCCTTGGGGGATACGTGTCCATAATAAAGATGTTATGGATCTTATCACTGTGGAGGAAGTTACCGAGCAATTAGTCAAAATGCATTCTAGGATAATAGTCGATACGACACCAATAACGATTGAAAGATAGGCATAACATCGTCCATGCGCTACAATTGCTTCCGCTCATTCGCCGGGATATTTCAAGAGGAGTCTACATTTGCAATCTGAAGTTGTCGATTCACCCACAAGCCAGCAATCTACTGCTGTTGATTTAAAAGGCTCGGTGTTTACCCTACCCATATTGCAGATTCGCTCTACCTCGATTGACGCGATCAAGAATGAATTACAAGAACGTCTCAAGAATGCGCTGAAATTTTTTGAAAATGCACCAGTCGTTATTGATCTTGAAAAAATATCAACCTCAGAAAACGCGTTGAATTTTGCAGCGCTCATGCAGCTAATGAGCAAAAATGCATTAATTCCAGTCGGTGTACGTAACGGCTCAAGTCAGCAAAATGTGCTCGCGGTTAGCGCTGGTTTGGCTATTTTAAAAGACAGCATTATGCCGGATGCTCGCGCGCAAAAGACCGAGCCAAACGTACAACAACAAACTGACGACTCTAGGCCAGAAACCCACACCAAAGCTTCTGCTACACGCGTAGTAACCACGCCGGTACGATCCGGACAGCAAATTTATGCCAAGGGAACCGATCTCATCGTTTTAGCCTCCGTGAACCCAGGTGCTGAAATTATTGCCGATGGCAATATTCACGTTTATGCGCCTATGCGCGGACGCGCATTAGCGGGTGTACGCGGCGATGAAAACGCCAGAATTTTTTGTCAGAGCATGGAAGCCGAATTAATCTCAGTCGCAGGTAACTTCAGAGTGTTTGAAGAAAAGGTTCCTGCTAATATACGGTCAAAAGCAGTACAAATTTTTTTGGAGGGAGAACGACTCATGATCTCCCCGCTTAAATAAGCAGTTAAAAGGAGATAATCTTGGCTAAGGTAATTGTGGTTACCTCTGGTAAAGGCGGCGTTGGCAAAACAACAAGTAGTGCCAGTTTTGCAGCCGGCCTCGCATTACGCGGAAAAAAAACAGTGGTGATCGATTTTGATGTCGGTCTGCGAAACCTTGATTTGATTATGGGCTGCGAACGCCGGGTCGTATATGACTTTGTTAATGTCTTAAATAATGAGGCGTCACTGAAACAGGCCCTGATCAAAGACAAACGTTGCGGTGATTTATTCATCTTACCCGCCTCGCAAACGCGTGACAAAGATGCGCTCTCCCAAGAGGGCGTTGAACGCATTTTGAATGAGCTAAAAGAAGATTTTGACTATATTATATGCGACTCTCCGGCCGGCATTGAAAAAGGGGCACTAATGGCGCTTTATTTTGCGGACGAAGCCCTGGTCGTCACCAACCCCGAAGTATCATCCGTGCGGGACTCTGATCGAATACTCGGCATATTAGCTGCTAAGTCAAAGCGAGCCATTGAGGGATCTGAACCGATAAAAGAACATTTGCTAATCACTCGATACATGCCTAAACGCGTAGAATTGGGAGAAATGCTGTCGATTGATGATATTAAAGATCTTTTAAGTATCCCACTGCTCGGGGTTATTCCAGAATCTGAATCTGTTTTAAGCGCTTCTAATTCTGGAATTCCAACGATTCATGATGAAGAAAGTATCAGTGGCAAAGCCTACAAAGATGTAGTGAGTCGCTTCTTGGGGGAAGAGACCCCTATGAGATTTCTTAATGTAGAAAAACCAGGTTTACTAAAACGAATTTTTGGGGCTTAACAAATGTCATTGCTCGATTATTTAAGACGCAGAAAAAAGCCAACGGCTTCAATGGCCAAGGAAAGGCTGCAAATTATTCTTGCACGTGAACACGCAGATATCAGCAGCCACGAGCCTGATTATCTACCTGCTTTGAAAAGAGAATTATTAGAAGTTGTGAGTAAGTACGTAAAAGTTAACCTTGAAGATATCAAAGTTAACCTTGAAAAAGATGGAACTTGCGAAATTTTAGAACTCAATATCGCACTTCCTGATGAGAGAAAAAAACTGAATATCAACTAAAAGCCTAGCACACCATCAAAGCTAAGTTAACGGTGTACTCGATTTATTATTGGTTCAACCAGTCCAAGTATAATTTCACGCCTTGCTCAACGGTATGAAAAGTCTTGGCATAACCAACATGACGCAAGGCAGAAATATCGGCTTGCGTATAACTTTGATAGCGGCCTATTAACTTTTCTGGAAAAGGAATGTAATTGATTTCGCCTTTTTGATGCCATGCAATCACTGCATTAGCAACATCATTAAAACTTTGACTAAGCCCTGTTCCTAAATTAAATACACCCGATATATTGGGCTGAGAAAACAACCATAAATTAACATCGACGACGTCATCAACATAAACAAAATCGCGTCGCTGCTCTCCATCGGCATGTCCATCACAGCCTTCAAATAAATTCACCTGCTCATCGGCTTGTATCTGATTATTTAAATGAAATGCCACACTTGCCATACTTTTTTTATGCTGTTCACGTGGGCCATATACATTAAAATATCGCAGGCCTACCACTTGCGATTTAGTTTTGGGTATTAAACGCCGTACATATTGATCAAATAAAAACTTAGAGTAGCCATAAACATTTAACGGCTTTTCAAATTCGCGAGATTCACTAAAAACCTTGCCCTCGCCATAAACTGAAGCAGAAGACGCATAAATAAACTGCACTTTGTTTTCAATGCAATAATGCAGTAGAGTCTTGGAATATTCGTAATTAACCTCCATCATGTAACGGCCATTCCATTCTGTAGTCGCAGAGCAAGCCCCTTCGTGGAAAATCACCTCAATTGATTCTTCAAACGAAGTATTATTTTGAATATTTTTTAAAAATTGATCTTTTTCCATATAGTCCATGATTTCGCAATCTGCAATATTGCGAAATTTAGTACCATCTGTAAGATCATCTACCACTAATATATTGGTCTTGCCTTGCCTATTCAGTGTTTTAACGATATTACTTCCAATAAAACCTGCACCGCCTGTCACTACTATCACAGCATTTTCCTTTTAATCTAGTACATCAGTCTAATATGTTGTCAGCTTCAGTTTAGATAGTTTTCAGCGATAATCCTTATACGATTTTTCTTCAATAAGTCTTGAACCAACTTTAATATTAATGCTTTTTTTGATCTCTGCACGCTGATCATTCGTAACATAAACCGCTCGGGCAAGCCGAATAAACTCTTCATCAAAACTGTTGGCAGCTTCCTTTTCTCGGATATCATCCTCAATCACCCATAAGGTTTCATTGATAGATTTTAGTTTCGACATCTCTTCAGTGATATCCCGTTGCGAATACTCTGACTCATTCCAAAGTTGCGTCAACAAGCTTAACTCTGTTCTAATATGTACCAGCTTTTCAACCGCTAAAATACGCTCTGATTTAATTTTTAAAATGGTCAACTTATCCACAAACTCACCAACAGATACCTCTGTTTTTATCATACTCAGGGCTACCTTCAAATTCAGATAATGAGACATATTCTAGCCTATAGATCGCTATTTTTCACGACATCTGTCATTTATCAACTGATTTCACACACACTTATCGATATAATACTTTCGAGAAAGCTGTGTTTTCAGACAATAGGAGCTTGAACTACTTGGTATTATTTTTATGAAAATATGTACAGCGAAACAATCTTGGGTTTCGACACAGGCACAAAAAAAAGCCGAAGCACTCGACAAAAATAAAATGACTCGAGTTGCGGTCATCAAACATGCCGCTCTTGGAGACATGTTGCAAGTCAGGCCAATGCTCATCACGTTAAAACAAGCTTTTCCAAATGCTCGCTTAACACTCAGCGTTGTTTCAAATTATATGCAAGGCATTCCAGACGACCTCATCGACCACCTGCATATCGCTAAAGGCAGTGATAGAAAATATGGTTTCAAAAAAACTCTAAAAAGCTTGAAAGAGCTTGAATATCAAGATTTATTATTTGATATTTCGGGAACCTCTCGCGCTTATTGGATTAGCAAATTCACTCCTGCCGGCTTAAAAATTGGTTATATGAAAAAGGGCTTGCATCGCCTGCTTTACGACATAGCTATTCCCCGAGCGCATTATCGATTTGAAGCTGAAACATTTCTCGAACAAGTCAATACCATAGGTCTGCAATATCAGTGGCCGCTACGATATGACTACCCTAAACCCGATAGCGTTTATAAAAAACCGTATGTGATTTATTTTGCAACCGCATCCATACCCGACAAATGTTGGCCAGCGGAATATATGGCTGAATTGATAGCAGAAATGTGTAACAAACATCCCAATATTGACCACTTACTCCTTTCTGGTCTTGCTAATTGGGAATCTGAAACAGCCCGTTCTATCGCAAGCAAAGTCGGAGTTCAAGCTAATTTTAAAGCGGTGAATGCAGGACCGGATGATTTCTCACTGATTTGCCATGCACACACCCTTGTTATCAATGATTCAGGTTTACGCCATCTCGCAATTGCTGCCGGTACTCCAACTGTCGGTATTTTTCCTCTTTCTGCAAATGTGTTTGGCTATAGCCCTTTTTTCGGAAACCATCAATCCGTTACCGCAGATGAATCAGGCCCCACTCCAGTCTGCAAAGTTGCAAATGCAATCAATGAAACGATCAACGCAACAAAATAAATAGATCAAAGGTGAGCTGAGTCGTTATTTAATTAATACTGCTGCAAAATTACCATCCGACTCTTCAAAAGGTCGATCGAGGCCATTCACAGAAGAAAACCCGATATGCTTTGCTAAAATTTCTAAATTTGAGTAATTAAATAAATGAATATGCTCAAGTGGCTTTAATGCTCCCCACTCTGCGGCCAGCTGTTTGGCCTGCGGGCAATCTACATCAGGTGTCTGAATGACAAACACAGCACCGGGTTTAAGTATTGCGTAGATATTTTTCAAATCCATAATCACGTCTTCAAAATGTTCTATCACATCAATCGCGGTCACCAAATCAAAGCTATTTTTGTCGAACATAGAATATAAATCTGCAAAACGTCCTTGATGAACATTACCATGGCATTCATTATAACTATTCAAGAACGGAGTAGTTAACTCGGGCACTAGCTCACAACCATACACATCCCAACCTACCGCCAATCCTTGAGCCAGCAAATAACCCTTGTTACACCCTATATCAAGATACTTACCGCTGACTGACGAAACTTGATCAGCCGAAAAAGAAAAGATGGCCTTCGCACGAGCAACCGAAGATTTATAGCTGCGGTCGTGATGGTGTTTGCGAAATGGCGCCATCAAACGACGACGCAATGACTTGAGATTTCCTCCACTATATGCCTGATAAATGTTTTCAGTCTTTTCCAATTGATCCACATAAATCAAGCCACACTGTTTGCATCGCACATATTCATAAACATCCATTTCACAATAATGCTCTACATGTATGCGGTCATCACAAACTACACAGTCTCTAAAAAACATTTATACGCCCTATTAAACTTAACGTTGAAATATTAATTTGTCATCATAAAATGACTATATGCGTGAAGCATAATACTTAAAGCTATGCCACTTTGCTCTTATTGTATCCGTTGCGCTCAGGCGAGGTGGATTATTGCCTCGAAAAAAAATGGTATCACTATCATTCCAAACCCAAACTCGATAACCATTCTCCAACATCCAATCGGTAATTGAACCAAGTTTAGGATTACAATAAGATCTAGCCTGAGTCTCCAAAGAGATAACCTGTGGTCGACTGCGCATGCGTGACAATACCGAGTATTCGCCACCCTCGACATCGATAGACACAAGATCATAATCACCCGGATCAACATCCTTAAAATCAACACATTTTACAGTCACACGCCTCACCGAATTTTTCTGAAGCTTATCGTGGCAGATAGCGGGGGAATGTTCCAATACTGCATTGAATGTAGAAGCACCCGCAAGACAAAGCTCCATTTCACCGTTATAATCTGCCACTGCAACTTCGTGCAACACAACTTGTTTAAAATCGCTAATTTTTAGTTTTATGTCATCACAAAATTCGGGGATTGCTTCAAAGAGATCACACGGTATACCTTGCTGCATGGCCTCCCTGAGCATAGAAGTCTCAACCGATAAAACCCCCACTTCCGCTGCTTTTTTGATCTCAACACCCGCCGCATTGATCACTTCAAAAAGTTTATTGCCCATTTTACTAGCTCCAAAAAATTTTCATATTCATATGCTTTTTTTAAATAATTCCTATATCAATGACAAATAGACTTCGACTAGTTTGCTTTGCTCCAATCACTTTTCCCAGACATAGTTATTTTAGATAAAGTTATTTTTATTATAATTGAATAAAAATGTACGCCGGGCACCTTATTACAAGCTTCCTTTTCAAATCAGACTAACTGGCCCAAATTTATTGCAGAATGAATCCACCCTCACTTACACGTTAGAATCCACAAAAATTTTCCCTTCTCGACTATACACCAGGACGCGGAAGCTTTGAATACTTACGCGCTTGAGTAAACGCACCCAGACGATGTATTATTTCGGCGTATCTAAATTCATCAGCTCTATTACGATTACCAGTATCAGATGGTTAGTTATAACACAAGCAAGTGCCTTAATTAGGAATTTGGAGTCAGTACACCATAAATGCGGGGACAACATACGTCGCTCTTTTTTTCAACAAAACTGCGAATCACCTAATGGTCGAATCGAACCTGATTTTAGCACGAGCATTCAACACCTGAATGCTCGCGCAATACTTTCACTAAATTTACTTAGGACTGTCTAATATAGTCATGATTTATATGTGATTGCCCTGTATTATAAATAAATTCATCTTGCAGCTTAAACCTAGATTCCGCAGTTAAACGCAACCAGGTTACAAAATGAGAATATATCAATGAAGCCCGATCACTCATCACCTAAACCATGCTTCAATTGAATATTTATAGGGTTCAAACAGACAAAATACTTTTGAATTAATACATCAATACGATCTATAGCTCCAAAACAAAGCTAAATTCAGGTAAAAAGACATGCAAAAATTTGATTCACAACTTACAAAATGTCCACTGTGTAACTCAGAAGATATTTATTTTTATTTTCAGGACTTCAGAAGTATTGATATTTTCAGATGCGGAACGTGCTTGATTCAGTTTATGAATCCCCAATATTCTGATACCTACCTAAATGAGTTTTATACGAACTATATAGACGATTCCAATATATATACAAGAATGAAGTCAACTGGCCGTCAGTATAAAGACTATTTGGCGATTGCTGAAAAGTATGTCGCTACTAATAGCAGAAATTTTCTCGACATAGGCTGCGGTGATGGCTTGCTACTTGATACAGCAAGTAAGTGTGATTGGGACGTTGAAGGCTATGATGTCGACCAGGAAACAGTCGAACGCGTTAAAAAAAGAATTGGAGTATCAGTACAGTCAGGAGATTTTTTTGACCTTGAATGGCAGCATAACCACTACGACTTGGTAACAATGCACCAGGTTCTCGAGCATTTAAAAAACCCTCGCTCATATTTGGAACAGGTACATAATATGTTAAGAAATAAAGGATTGCTGTTTATAGCGTCGCCTAATATTACCTCACTATCAGCGCGCATAAAGTTCTGGCTTGAAACTAAGGGACTGAAAAAAAATAAAATAGGATCCTATTATGATACTGATCATCACATCATATATTTTAGCCCAGTGGTACTCGAATCCTTGCTGAGAAAATTAGGGTATGATGTTTTATTTATAAGAAATGGCTATAAAGTTGAATCATCGGATGAGTCTACACTAATGAGATGCATCAAGCGTAATGTGATAGAACGCTTGTGGTGGAGGTCTGTATTTATTCTAGTGGCAAGAAAAATATAACCGATCTTAATTTGATTAATACCGCCACACAAAAACACTCACGTAGAATCCGTTTAACGATTTCGAAAATTTAGGTTTCTGCGTCTGCTTTACACGACAACCTTAACACCTCAGTATCGTGGATTGAAATACTTTTTGTTCTTAAAAATAGCAAACTCATCACGAATTTCTGGTTAAAATTTTATTGACAATATTAGACGTGGAAACCCCGTCTAAGAAAGGCAAAATTTCAACTCGATGACCTTGGGCTTGCATGCATGCATAACCCGCAATGTCTTCGGCTTTATAATCACCACCTTTCACCAGCACATCGGGTAATAGTTTGCAGACTAATCTTTCCGGTGTCTCTTCTACAAACGGTACCACCCAATCCACACTAGCTAATCCGGCTAACACGGCCATGCGATGATTTAATATATTGATAGGTCTTTGACTTCCTTTTAACTGCTTCACCGAGGCATCATCATTTACGGCCACAATCAGTCGGTCTCCCAATTTTCGTGCTTGTTCCAAATAAGATACATGCCCTGCGTGTAAAATATCAAAGCAACCATTGGTCATGACAATTTTTTCGCCTCTGGCACGCGCTTCTGCAAGCTCCGTATTTAATACATCCTCGCTGACCACTCCAAGATAATGCTCTTGCTCGCCCTTCAGAGCACGGCGCAATTCCGACTCCGTCACCACGGCTGTGCCTAACTTGCCAACCACGATACCCGCAGCAATATTAGCAAAATGAACCGATGTTTGTTTTGACTCACCGCTGGCCAAACATGCGGCTAATACTGAAATAACCGTATCACCAGCCCCTGTTACATCATAGACTTCACGTGCGTGCGTCGGCAAATGCAGCGACGCATCATCGCTCGCAGAAATCAACGACATGCCTTGCTCACCGCGGGTAACCAGCATGGCCTCAAGATTTAATGTTTGCATCAAGACTTTGGCCTTGGATTCAATCTCGTTAACATCCTTGCATACTCCAACGACAGCTTCAAACTCAGCCAAATTAGGCGTCAGCAAACTGGCATCGCGGTATACCCCAAAATTTTTATTTTTTGGATCAATTAAAATGCGCTTTCCTTCACGCCGAGCCACTTCAATGAGTTCTCTAATCGGTGCCAGCGTTCCTTTTCCATAATCGGAAAGCACGACAACTTCAACCGCTTGCAGCAACTTAGCATAAGCCAATAGCATACTTTTTGAATCAATCGTGGAAGAAATATTTTCCTCAAAATCGAGTCGAATAAGTTGTTGATGGCGGCTCAATACACGCAGTTTAGTCACCGTTGGCAATCCGGCTGTCGTCAAAAATTCACACTCGACCCCTGAGGCAGACAAGGACTTATGCAAAGTTTTTCCCGGCTCATCATCGCCAACGACACCTAGTAAACTCACTTTTGCTCCCAATGCCGCAATATTTAATGCCACGTTAGCTGCACCACCTGGGCGCTCCTCCATACCATTAACATGAACCACAGGAACGGGGGCCTCGGGTGAAATACGCGAAGTCGCGCCATGCCAATAGCGATCCAACATCACGTCACCAACGACTAATACACGAATATTTGAAAACTCTGGAATTCTAGAGTACATAAAAAAACCTATAAATATAAAATAACCTATGTCGCTTTAGCTTGCTTTCGATAAAACATATTTCTGTTTAATATCAATTAAAACTTTTTCAATATTAATGCTACACATATCATTTTCAGAAAAAATTTTATCCGGAAAAAATGCGAGCTGGTTAGTTGATTCATTAGTAGTTTGCCAGCGCAATGAAGACGTAACTTTGCCTCGAGGATAAAAACCTATCGTTTTTCGGTTAAGTGCGCCAGCAATATGTAGCGGGCCAGTTGAGCCGCTAATGAATACATCAGACAACTGAATAACTTTGGAAAATGCAATTAATCCATTTTTGGATTCATAGACTTTGGCTTGACATCCTTTTTTTCCAACCAAAACACGTAATTTTTTCGCGAGATTGACTTCTCCCGGCCCACAAGTAATCACTATCTGAGCAACCATTGCATTCGCCAGATCAGATACTAAATCTGCATATTGACTAATTGACAAATTATTTGCAGATCCACCACTTCCAGGATGCACCATAATTATAAAGGCATCATCATCCAAAGCCAGCTCACCAAAGAATTTTTGTTTAACCTCAATCATTTCTAATCGAGTAAACTTTAAATAGGGAGGCTTTCCCGTAAGAACTTTAGATGCAGAATTTAATTTGCAAAAATATCTAATCAAATCGCGATTATATTCGTATTCAGGTTTAATTGAACACGATCGGCGTTGAGTTAGTTTTTTATTGTAAAAAATTTGCGCCAATTTTGTTGCCGGGGCAATACGCATCGGAATACCTGCCAAGAACAAAACTAAGCCTATGCGCACAGTGGAAAACAATGTGATCACTGCATCATATTTTTCGCGCTTTAAGGTGCTCACCAAAGCCAACAAACCGCCAATACCGGCATCCTTCCCTGGATCACGAATGACCTCATCAATCCATTCACAGTTTTTAGCCATCTCAAGCGTATACTGAGGAACTAAGGTATGAACAATTATCTGCGGATCAGTAATTTTTAACATAGCAAAACTCGGATAAGCCAGCATGAAATCGCCTAACTTGTCATTTCTAATAACGAGTACTTTTTTTGCCATTGAAAAATTTTTAGTCATTCTCTTTCAATAACACACTGAAATACTCAACGGTTTTAGCAAGCCCCTCTCTCAACTGTATTGCTGGCTCCCAGTCTAATACGCGTTTTGCCGAGCTTATGTCAGGCTGGCGCTGCCTTGGGTCATCATGCGGCAAATCTTTAAAGATAATTGTCGATTTCGAGTTCGTTATATCAATAACAGCTTCTGCTAACTCTCGAATAGTAAACTCATGAGGA
>CAZWUO010000064.1:0-17249 GCA_964636675.1 uncultured Ectothiorhodospiraceae bacterium | reverse complement strand
GGTCAAAGGTGACCGTCAACGAAGTCAGCAAAGGGGCTGAGACGCGATCGCATAATATAAGGTAAAATGTTTACGATTCTGATTATTCTGTTTCCCCACCGGCTAGTACCGGTTTGAGCATGTGTTAATATAAAATTCCCGAGAGTTAATGTCGGGTATAATCCTTACATGGGTGGTTTGTTAATTTTAGGTACCATGTGTGTAAATACAGATTTGCGTTTTTTAATATAAAGTACATCGCAAATCGTAAAAAATCTCATATAATGTTTATCAAGTTAGGTATATAACTAAATCCACTTCTTTAAGTATTAAGTAAGAGTGACAACTTTAGCTTAAATTCAATAATTTGCTTTTTTACGTGCCTGAAATTTTACAGCGTTTTCATTTGGCTAGCAAATTCTTAAAGTCCTCTATTAATATAGTGTTTCATCCTTATTATTTAAGAATTATGTGTAAGTCGACAAAAACAGTTCAATTTATCGAGATTCAGTCTGAAACCACTGGGCAACGCATCGATAATTTTCTTTTTACTTGTTTAAAAGGTGCTCCAAAAACCCTTATTTACCGATTGTTGCGTAAGGGAGAGATCAGAGTCAATAAAGGACGGAAAAAGCCTACGTATAAACTCCAAGTTGGAGATGTTATAAGAATCCCACCCTTGAGATTATCTGATGCAAAAAACATCCCGGTACGAAATATACGATTAGAAGAAATACTCGTTAATTCAATCATCTATGAAGACAGTGATTTTCTTGTTGTTAACAAGCCCTCTGGAGTAGCAGTACACGGGGGAAGCGGAATTAGCTCAGGAGTGATTGAGGTTATGCGTGCGCTTTATCCGCGAGCCAAGAGACTGGAGCTTGTGCACCGACTGGATCGAGAAACGTCAGGTTGTCTTATTTTGGCAAAAAAAACAAGTATTTTACGGGGGTTTCATCAGCTTATCCGGGATAGCAGAGTTGAAAAACGTTATGTGGCTTTATTAAAGGACAGAATGCCAACCCGTAAACGTCGAGTTAACGTGCCATTATTAAAAAATACCTTAGTGTCTGGTGAGCGATTAGTAAGCGTTAACGAAAATGGCAAACCGTCAACGACTGTTTTTCACTTATCGCAGTGCTACGATGATTGCTCCTATGTAGAGATTGAACTATTAACCGGAAGAACGCACCAAATCCGCGTGCATGCGGCGCATATCAATCAGCCAATCGTTGGAGATCCTAAATATGGCGATCAAAAATTTAATCAACAAATAAAACGGCTTGGCTTAAATCGATTGTTTCTACATGCTGCTAGTTTACGGTTTCAACATCCCGGCTCTGATGAACCATTGCTGATTGAGGCACCGTTGCCCAATGACTTAACAAAGGTATTAAATCGCATGAGGTCAGAGAATGAATCATCCTAAATATAAGTTGCTGGTATTCGATTGGGATGGCACATTAATGGATTCACAAAAAGAAATAATTCAATGTTTTCAATTAACAGCCTTAGATTTAGACTTAAAGTGTCCGTCAGAAGATGCTATTAGAAACATCATTGGAATTGGCATGGAGGAAGCCATTCGCATCTTGTTTCCCGAGCACAGTGAATCTCAACAGTGTGCAGATTTTAAAGACAGATATCGCTATCATTATTTTCATGCCGATAAAAAACACTCAAAACTCTATGCCGGTGTATTTGATATGTTGACGACATTAGAAAATGATGGCTTTTTTTTGGCCGTTGCAACAAGTAAGGGAAGGCGCGGTTTAGAGGATGTCCTAGCACGAACCGGGCTTAATAATATATTTCATACAACACGGTGTATCGACGAGGCATTGTCCAAGCCAAATCCTCAGATGTTACTCGATATTGTGGATATAATCGGAGTGGAATTGAATGAAGTGTTGATGATAGGGGATACGGAGTATGATTTACAGATGGCTAGAAATGCCGGTATCGATGGTCTTGGGGTGAAATGTGGAGCACATTCCGAGGATCGATTGAAGAGTCACCAGCCTGTTGAGTGTTTAACGGAAACCAGAGAACTTTATGCCTGGTTAAGGAATGATGATGGACAATAAAGAATTTAAAAAAGAAAATCTAGACCCTAGCCTGGAAAAAGATCCATGGACTGAAAATGATCTTAAAGACAAGCCTGGCTCGCATAAAACAGATCTACCGCATAATGCTACATTACCGAAAAATGAGCATTGGGAAAAAGACCTGGTTAACCGGTTAGCATTTGCATCGCTGAATGAACAGCGGCGTTCCCGACGGTGGAGTATTTTTTTTCGTAGTGCATTTTTACTTTATCTAATAGTTGCAATTTTTCTTTTTCTTCCTGACAAAGGAGGAGATATAAGTCTTGGTCATCACACTGCTGTCATAGAAGTCAAAGGGGTTATTGCTGAAAATGCGTTTGCGAGCGCTGATAATATCATCAAAGGATTGCGGGGGGCGTTTAAGGACGATAATACCAAGGGCATTGTCTTGCGTATTAATAGCCCCGGAGGAAGTGCAGTCCAAGCGGGTTATATTTATGATGAAATTAAACGCTTGAGAAAGATTTATCCTGATACAAAAGTTTATGCAGTCATTACAGATATTGGTGCATCAGCTGCTTATTATATTGCGGCGGCGGCAGATGAGATTTATGCTGACAAAGCGAGTTTAGTGGGTTCAATCGGTGTATTAATGGATGGTTATGGCTTTGTAGATACGCTGAAAAAACTAGGTGTTGAACGTAGGTTGCTCACTGCGGGTGAAAACAAGGGTTTTCTAGATCCATTTACTCCAATTAATGAAGCGCACCAACAACATATGCAGTCGTTACTGGATAATGTACATAATCAGTTTATTGAAGCCGTAAAAAAGGGACGTGGAGACCGTCTCGGTGCGAGCTCAAAGATAGTATCTGGACTCGTTTGGTCGGGTGAAAAAAGTGTCGAACTAGGACTTATTGATGGGCTGGCGAGCACCAGCAAAGTAGCGAGGGATATCATCGGCGTAGAAAAAATCGCAGATTTTACACCTAGACTAAACTATATAGACAGATTTGCCGACAAATTTGGTGCATCGATTGCCAATTCTTTCATGGCGCGCTTGCTTCCGTTGAATATTCAATAATACTATTACAGAACTTAGGAATGCTTTTTGTCTAAGGGTTTATCTCTGCGAATGATTTTCATGACTTTCCAAGCATGACTCATTCCCCAAAAGTATAGTGTAAAGATTAATAGCATACCTGCGAGTAACAGGTGTTCAGGAAGGTTTGCGGCATAACCAATATAACCAATACAGGCCAAGACTAAGGCAATACCTATCATTATCCAGACGGCTTGCTTAACGGTATAGCCTGCTACAAGTAGGATATGGTGAAAATGCTCTCTGTCAGGTGCGAAGGGAGATCGTCCTTTAACTAAGCGTCGTATCATAATGCAAATCGTGTCTAATAAAGGCAAGGCAAAAATCCATAATGCGATAACGGGTTCGATAATTCTTTTTTCGCCTTGGGCGGAATAAATTAACGACCATGCTAAGGCTAGCCCTAAAAACATACTGCCACCATTACCCATAAATACTTGGGCGTTTCTATTCCATGGAGTACGCATATTAAACATTAGGAAAGCGATGATGATGGATAATATAACAGGAAGAGGGATTTCTAAGGTCTGTCCACCCGCCATCGTGTTCGCGAACAATAAACAAAAAATGGTAATAGATGCCAGGCCCCCCGCTAAGCCGTCCATTCCATCTGACATATTTGTTGCGTTGATAACACCTACAATGGCAAAAACAGTAAATACAACCCCCATTATGCCAAGCTCAAGGTTTTCTCCTCCGGTCAAGCTGCCAAGATCGCTCAAAACAATGCCATCGACAAAAACTAAGATTAGCGCAGCTGTAATTTGCGCAAGAAAACGAGTTGCAGCTTTTAAATCGACAAAATCGTCAATTGTCCCTACGATTAACAAAATGCCTCCAGCGATAAGCAAGCCTTTTATTTCGGAAAAAGGAAAGTTAACAACAACTAGGCCTACTAATAGGCCAATAAACATCGCGATACCGCCGATGAGAGGGATTCTACCAGAGTGTTTTTTTCTACCGCCGGGTTTATCAACGAGGCCAATATGATGGGCGATAGGTTGGAGTGTCCAAACAAAAAGACAAGTTGTTAAAAAAGCGATCAGTGAAGCAACGTAAATATCCATGTAAACCTTTGATAAGGGAATAACGAGTCATTGCTCTGTGTGAGCGCTATGCTTCTCGAGATCGGGCGTTGCGAGAATACAATATCTGATTGAGCTAAGCGAGTAATAATCATGAAAAAACAGCAAATAACCCACAATAAGCTATGGTTATGATGAGATGATATGCAATTATTAAGCTTGACTACATAAGCAATTAAGGCGCCGAAATTGGGTATGTTAAACAAATTCTAAATTTAGTTGCAAAAAAATCAAACTATTGAAGTCTTATCACCGACAAAACACTAGCGATTGAATCTGCAATTAATTAGACTACAAGCGATTCCGCCCGGACATTTTATACTTTATGAAATGTTGGGATTTAGACCAATCTATGCACTGAAAACAAAGGATCTTTAATGTCAAAACCGGTTAGAAAAGCTGTATTTCCTGTGGCTGGTCTGGGTACACGTTTTTTACCTGCTACCAAAGCAAATCCCAAAGAAATGTTAACGGTGGTGGATAAACCCCTGATTCAATATGCAGCAGAAGAAGCTGTCGCAGCAGGTTGTGAACAGCTAATATTTGTGACGAGTAGCTCAAAACGTGCGCTAGAAGATCACTTTGATAAAAATTTCGAGCTTGAGGCTATGTTAGCAGCTAAGAATAAACATGAAATGCTGGAAATTGTCCGCAATGTTCTTCCCGAAGGTATTTCATGTGTATACATTCGCCAAGCTGAGGCACTGGGCTTAGGGCATGCTGTCCTTTGTGCTAAGGATATTGTAGGAGATGAACCGTTTGCGGTCATCCTGGCGGATGATTTAATTGACGATGACAGTAAGGGTTGTCTTTCCCAGATGGTAGAGTGTTTTGATGAACGGGGGTGTAGCATCTTGGGAGTTGAAACCATTGCGCCTGAGGAAACCGAAAAATATGGAATTGTCTCTAGTGTTCCGATAAAAGCAAGATTAAGTAAACTCGACAAGATTGTTGAAAAACCAAACCCCGAAGATGCACCTTCTAATTTAGCAGTAGTAGGGCGTTATATCTTAACACCAAGAGTATTCGAAATGATTGAAAATACTTCTAAAGGGGCTGGTGGTGAAATTCAATTAACAGATGCGATTGCGAGTTTATTAGAATTTGAGCATGTGCTTGCTTACAACTTTGAAGGTACTCGCTACGATTGCGGAAGTAAACTAGGCTATTTACAAGCGACGGTAGAATATGGTCTCAAACATAATGACCTTGGCGCAGATTTTCGGAAGTATCTGAGTCATTTTTGTGATCCTGCGATGTTTGCAAACAATGGATGAGTCTTTTCCTACGATAGAAGCTTACGTTGGCAATACGCCCCTGGTTAGATTACAAAGAATTTCTGCCCATACAAGCAACACTCTCCTGGTTAAATTAGAAGGAAATAACCCCGCTGGCTCAGTGAAGGATAGACCTGCCATGAGCATGATTATTCATGCGGAAGCGCGAGGTGAAATCAAGGAAGGGGATACGCTTATTGAGGCGACAAGCGGGAATACCGGTATTGCATTAGCCATGGCTGCCGCAATTAAAGGTTATCGAATGGTATTAATAATGCCAGATAATATGAGTATTGAAAGACGAAGCTCGATGCAAGCCTTTGGCGCAGATATTATTTTAGTTAATAAAGACCAAGGAATGGAATATGCGCGTGATCTTGCCAAACAAATGGAAGAAGAGGGCAAAGGAAAGGTATTGGATCAGTTTTCTAACCCGGATAATCCCTTAGCGCACTATCACGGGACTGGCCCAGAAATTTGGCGTGATACCAAGCAAAAAATAACGCATTTTGTGAGTGCTATGGGTACTACCGGCACGATTATGGGTACTTCGCGTTTTCTCAAAGAGCAAAATCCTGCTATCGAAATAATAGGGGTTCAGCCCGAAGAAGGCTCAAGTATCCCTGGCATTAGACGCTGGCCACCCGCGTATTTACCGACAATTTTTGAGGCGTCAAGAGTCGATCGCACCATTGATGTGGGCCAACACGATGCTGAAGAAATAACCCGTAGACTCGCGGCAGAAGAAGGGATATTTTGTGGAATATCATCTGGTGGCGCTGTGTCCGCCGCGCTTCAGTTATCAAAACAAGTACAGAATTCCCTCATTGTCACTATCATTTGCGATAGAGGTGATCGTTATCTGTCTACGGGTGTCTTTCCGGCGAACTAGGGGCTCTTTGCTTATATGCTCATAAGAAGAACCGGTAGGGTGAGCAATATCTAAATTCTCCTTTCCTGTTTAGTTTTGCCACTAATCAACATTTATATAATATTGCTTGCTAAATTTTTTTGTGTTTCGCTCAGTTTTGAGCGAAATCGTTTCAGCTTCTTACTCATGCGCAACACTCCTATCAATAACAATACGCTGCAATAGAGCAAGAATGTGTTGGGTTCGGGAATAGTCTTAATAGATATCGCAGAAATTTTGTAATCACTAAACCATTTGTTAACACCGAATTGAAACTGGTATCCAATCAGCTTATTGGACTCAAAATTTACTAGGCTAACACCTAGGTCATTTGCTACGTTGCCACCCGGTATGTCTCCTTCTATAGCGAGCACATTATCAATTAGCAGTGAAAAATCGTCATTATTTCCAACTCGATTAAACTGAACACTAAGCAGAGTCACTCTTGATGAAAAATCAAACATTAACCATTCATCAGGCCCGCGGCCATCAATTTGCGATCCATCATTAATGCTGCTGATTGAGTTAAATACACCAAGACCATTCACATCTTGCTGTACTTGCCCTAAATCATAGTCCGTGGAGTCTTCATACCAACCGCTAATTGTCAAGTCGAGGCCTGTAAAGTTATAGCTTAAACCGCTATATAAAAAAGAACTTTGCTTGGTGAAATCAATGTTAATAATACTGGCATGAGAAGTCTGCGAGAATATCAATAAAAACAAAATTGCGGGCAGTGATTGTGGTTTTAATCGAAATAGTACTTTAGTATTAGCACCAAAGTATTGCAGCTGCTTCAAAAATAGATTGAATAACTTATTGTAAAATGGAGTACAAAACGAGGTGTGGAATGAAAAAAGCCGAAATTGATTCTGCATACTGATTCTTCCTTTATTTTTATGATTATTGGATATCAAAAATAGCCTATGGTCTTTAGATTAATTTAGCCTTAATCGGAAATGTATACTCATAAAGATTGAATGAATAGAGAGTTCTCTGAATGTCTAGAAGAAAGAAAGTACCAAAAGAATTAGTGTCTGCTTATGTGGAATCGTTGTCTCATGATGGGCGTGGAGTGGCACGTGTTAACGGAAAAACAACATTTATTGATGGTGCATTACCCGGGGAAACAGTTACTTTTAGGTATTTAAAAACCAAAAGCAAATACGATGAGGCTTGTGTTGAAAAAATAGATTTGCCTTCAAGTAAGCGCGTGGAAGCAAAATGTAAACACTATGGTGTATGTGGAGGATGTGGTTTACAACATATGTCAATAGAGGAGCAAATCCAATTTAAACAAGAAACCATGTTACTTAATATGAAAAATATTGGGGGTATTATACCGCAAGAAATATTTTCTCCGTTGATGTGTCAGCCTTGGGGTTATCGCCGAAAAGCGCGTATAGGTGTTAAGTATGTGCATAAAAAAGAGCGTGTATTAATCGGTTTTCGCGAGAAACAAAGTCGGTATTTGGCCGATCTGACACATTGTGAAATATTACATCCTAGCATAGGTTATCGTTTGGAGGAGTTTGCAAGCGTGATTCGATCGTTGTCAAACTTTGAGCAAATCCCACAGATCGAAGTGGCAATAGGGGATGATGAGCAGGTTCTCATTTTTAGGCATTTGACTGATTTTTCTGAAGATGATTATACGAAGCTTAGAGCTTTTGGTGAACAGACTGGGATTCAAATTTATAGTCAAAGTAAAGGTCCGGAAAGCGTCACTCGAATTTATCCCGAAAGAGAGAATTCTCTGGTATATAGGCTAGCCGATTTTGATTTAGAATTGGCGTTTCTACCAACGGACTTTACGCAAATTAACGCTGAAATTAATCAGCTTATGGTTTCTCGCGCCATTCAACTATTAGAGATAAAAGACGATGAGCGAGTGTTGGATTTATTCTGCGGTATAGGTAATTTCAGCTTAGCCATCGCAAGGTATGCAAAATCTGTGGTTGCAGTTGAAGGTGATCAACAGCTTGTCAATAGAGCAGGTGAAAATGCGATAAGGAATCAACTGAGCAATGTTGAGTTTCATTATGCAAATCTTTTTGAGGAATTCCTATCTTTCCCTTGGGCAAAGCGGCATTACCCGAAAATACTGATAGACCCACCTAGAAGTGGTGCTTGGGAGGTCGTTAAAAACTTAAAAAAACTAAATCCTGCTAAATTAGTTTATGTGTCGTGCGATACAGCAACCCTCGCTCGAGATGCAGCAGAAATTTGTGGACAGGGTTATGTGCTAACTGGGGCAGGTGTAATGGATATGTTTCCGCATACCGGACATGTAGAATCGATAGCTGTATTTGATAAAAAGTAAATTGCTCTAACACAAATGTTCATAAATAAAAAAAGCCCCTTATTATAGGGGCTTTTTTTATCAAGATAATTGAGATGTTAATTTAATCATCACCGCCAAATGCACCAAGCAAATGAAGCAAGCTTGTGAATAAGTTAAAAATAGAAACGAATAAACTGACCGTCACTAAAATATAATTACTTTCACCGCCGTTAACCAATGAGCTTGTTTGAAATAGAATCAGCGCGGACATCAGCAATACAAACATCGCTGAAACAGCGAGTGATAGCCCTGGCATCTCTAAAAAGTAGGCTGCTAGTCCAGCTAGAAACGCGACTAAAATACCGACCATGACAAAACCACCGAGGAAACTAAAGTCTTTTTTGGTAGTTAAGGCATACGCAGATAAGCCTAGGAAGATGGCAGCTGTTCCGCCCATTGCGGTCATAACAATTTGGGATCCGTTTGGTAGCGATAGATATGCACTAATAATGGGGCCGAGAGTAATGCCCATAAATCCAGTTAGCGCAAATACGGCGGCTATGCCCCAGGCGCTATTTTGTAACTTATGCGTCAAAAAAAGCAAGCCAAAAAAGCCTACTAGTGTGATTAAAATGCCAGGATGAGGTAAATTGAGCATCATGGAAACGCCAGCAGACAAAGCACTGAAGGCGAGTGTCAACGCAAGTAAGGTGTATGTATTCTTTATCAGCTTGTTTTTTACAGCTGAAGCTGCAGTCGAGCCTGAATAAACAACGTTAGGACTGTTCATGTACTGTTAAATCTCCTGTAATTATAAAGCACTAATTCTAAGACCAATAAGTCTAAGTATAGTTCAAAGCATAACATTTCAATCAAGAATCGCAAAAATTAATAGAAAAGTGTATTTGTTACTGGAAATGTCTCAAGGTTTTATGTATCTTTAGCGCCCGTTGATTTCCGGGTAAGATATTTGGGATCAAAGGACATACGTGGAGAGGTGGCTGAGTGGTCGAAAGCGGCGGTCTTGAAAACCGTTGAACCGTAAGGTTCCCAGGGTTCGAATCCCTGCTTCTCCGCCATCCATTCTTATGCGTCATATTCATAAGCAATTGATTATAAGTCATTTTTTGAAGATTTCTTTCCATTTGTTAGCGTACTTACCTTTTTAAGTCTAAGATAAACTTTCCACGCAAATGAGTGAAAAAAAAGTAATAGCTCTTATGGGGCCAACGGCATCGGGCAAAACGGCCGCAGCATTGGTGTTAGCCGATTTATTTCCCCTGCAAATCATAAGTGTTGATTCTGCGCTTATTTATAAGGAGATGGAAGTAGGTACTTCCAAGCCTGATAAAAACACCTTAAAGAATGCCCCTCATAAACTTGTAGATTTATGTGACCCAACCTCACACTACTCCGTTGGACGATTTCGCAAAGAGGCGTTGTACGAAATTGAATGCAGTTTTTCAGTTAAAAAAACACCATTGTTTGTGGGTGGAACAATGCTGTATTTCAATTCATTATTTAAGGGTCTGGCGCAGTTGCCGCCTTCGGATAAGGACATTAGGACTCAGTTAGAAAACGAGATGCATCAATTTGGTTTGTCGACGCTTTATCGCAGACTTGAGGAAGTAGACAGTATTGCCGCGCGTAAAATAATGCCGACTGATCCTCAGCGTATTATACGTGCATTAGAAGTATTTCAGTTTAGTGGGGTGCCTATTAGTACCTGGTGGAAGCAAACGCAAGCAGATGAATTTCCATACTCAGTCTTGAAAATAGCGATCTCGCCTTCGGATAGGGCGGTATTGCATGCGCGTATTGCACAGCGTTTTCGGTTGATGATTGATCAAGGTTTAGAGCAAGAGCTTATCCGCCTTAGGCAAAAATTCGATCTTCATAAGGATTTGCCGTCCATGCGTTGTGTGGGTTACCGCCAGATGTGGCAGTATCTTGAAGGAGAATATAGCCATCAAGATATGGTATATAAAGGTATTGTTGCAACGCGCCAATTGGCCAAACGACAACTTACTTGGTTGCGAAAACATCAGGATTTAATTTGGATTGATTCAGCCAAAGAGGATTACATTGATCAAATAGTTTGTAAGGTTAAAAATTACCTTACACCCTAGAGAGAGAAAAGAAGTAGAGATTCTTGCTAAGGTATGTAGTAAGGTTCACATGCAGAAAATAACTAATTGTTTTTGAAGTTTAACGATTTAGGTGTATTATTCGCGATTAAAGGCCCAACGTATGGGCAAGAAGATACTGTCGTGTTTTTGAAAGTATCCATCGATCTAAATGGGGTTTTGCTTGCTAGTTCGATGGGAAAGTAATGTCTATATATAGGAGAGCGCTACATGTCAAAAGGGCAAAGTTTACAAGACCCTTTTTTAAACACCTTACGAAAAGAAAAAATTCCGGTGTCCATATATTTGGTTAATGGAATAAAACTCCAGGGACAAATCGATTCGTTTGATCAATTCGTAGTTTTATTAAAAAATAGCGTGAGTCAAATGGTATATAAACACGCTATTTCCACCGTAGTTCCTTCGCGTAATGTCAGAATTACTTCTAGTGACGCTGAATCGACTGAAGGATCAAATTAATCTCCATTTTTTTGACGAATATAGAGTGCACATTTTTCTTAGTGATTGCTGAGGCAAGGTTTGTTTGAACGCCATTCAGGTGGCGAAAAGGCTGTCTTGGTTCATATATGCTTTCAGCGCGAAGATAAAATTGATCTGGTGGAATTTGAAGAGCTTGCGCGTTCAGCAGGCGCTTTTCCGGTTGCCACAGTGGTTGGAAATCGCAAAGCGCCTGATGCAAAATATTTTGTAGGTAAAGGTAAGGCCGAAGAAATTCGCGCCAGCATCATACATCATCAAGCAGAGCTGGTCATATTTGATCATGCCTTAACACCTGCGCAAGAGCGGAATCTTGAACAGTTATTTCTGTGCAGAGTATTAGACAGAACGGGATTGATTTTAGATATTTTCGCTCAACGTGCGCGTTCGTTTGAAGGAAAACTCCAGGTTGAACTCGCGCAGCTCCGGCACATGTCTACCCGATTAATTCGAGGTTGGACACATTTAGAGCGACAAAAAGGCGGCATAGGTTTACGCGGGCCTGGAGAGACTCAGCTTGAAACAGATCGACGATTACTTGCTCAAAGAATTAAACAAATCAATAAACGCCTAGAGAAAGTTCAGAAACAACGTGAGCAAGGTCGTCGAGGGCGAAAGCGCGCAGAAATGCCTACTGTGTCACTCGTAGGTTATACCAATGCTGGAAAATCAACGCTATTCAATTTAGTAACGGGGGCAAAAGTTTATGCCGCAGATCAGCTGTTTGCTACTTTAGACGCTACCTTGCGTCGAGTTGAAATTGCAGATGCAGGTCCTATTATATTTGCTGATACGGTGGGATTTGTTAAAAAACTTCCACATGATTTAGTGGCGGCATTCAAATCAACTTTAGAAGAAACGCGACAAAGTCATTTACTCTTGCACGTGATTGATGCGACTTGTTTAGAACGTGAACAGCGTATTCAACAAGTAAATGATATTATTGACGAAATAGATGCAAAAAATGTAAAACAAATCGAGATTTATAATAAAATTGATTTATTAGACAATGTGCAACCACACATAGACAGAAACTCAGCGGGGAACATTACGAAGGTCTGGCTGTCATCTAAAACAGGTTTGGGTCTAAATTTGCTAGTAGAAACATTAAAAGACTTTTTCGGTCAAGATTATATCCATGGTTGGATTAGGCTTCGGGCTGAGCAGGCAAAAACGCGGGCTGAGCTTTTTGAGCTTAACGTAGTAAACTCTGAAGAGGTGTCTAGTGATGGTGGTTTTTTATTAAAGGTAAGTTTACAAAAAACAACCGCACAACGGCTAGGTTTGAATGAAAGTGATGTTAAAAAATATAAATGAATGCAGACAATTACTTGCGGGCTAGTCAGAAGGCCCATACAATTCGACAACTGGTTGATTAACTGGATAACAAATTAAAAGGTGGAATACTATGGCGTGGAATGAACCGGGAGGTTCGGATAACAAGGATCCGTGGGGTGGTGGTAGAAAAGACCAAGGCCCGCCAGACTTGGATGAACTCATAAAAAAGTGGCAAAGTAAAATAAATGCACTTTTTGGTGGCAAGAAAACCTCCGATAATGGCGGAAACGGTGCTACACCATCATCCGGTGGTGCATCTACATCTGCTTTTGCTATCGTTGCTGTTGTCGCACTTATCGTTTGGGGCTTATCAGGTATTTATATTGTAGAGCCACCCGAGCGCGGAGTTGTCACACAGTTTGGACAGTATAAGGAAACTACCGAGCCTGGCCCACATTGGCATTTTCCATATCCGATCGAAAACGTTGAAATTGTCAACGTAGACCAAAACAGAAGTACTGAAATTGGTTATCGCTCGAGTACTGGAAGAGAGGCCGGTTCCGTGCCGCAAGAATCCTTAATGCTGACTCAGGATGAAAACATTGTTGAGATAAAGTTTGCAGTGCAATATCGGATAAAAAATGCACAAAATTATTTATTCGATGTGCGAGATCCAGAGGCGACATTACGTCAAGCTACTGAGAGCGCAATTCGTGAAGCAGTTGGTAAAAGTAAAATGGATTTTGTATTAACCCAAGGCCAAAGCGAAATAGCAGATCGCACGCGGGCTATCTTGCAAGATACTCTGGATAAATACAGTACAGGTTTGGCCATAACCAGCGTTAACATGCAAAGTGTTCAGCCACCGCAGGAAGTTAGAGGCGCATTTGAAGACGCGATAAAAGCGCGTGAGGATCAGCAGCGTTTGATTAACGATGCTGAAGCCTATTCAAATGATGTCATACCGAGGTCTCGAGGTAATGGAGCGCGTATTATCGAAGAATCAACAGGGTATCGTGAAAGTATCATTGCAAAAGCAGAAGGAGAATCTTCACGTTTTAATCAATTGCTTACTGAATATAAAAAGGCACCCGAAGTAACCCGCCAACGCCTCTATATTGAAACGATGGAAAGCGTGTTACAAAGAACGAGTAAGGTCATGATTGATGTGGAGGGCGGAAATAACTTGTTATATTTGCCGTTAGATAGAATGATAGGTGCTCAAGCCTCGAATATTTCTACGTCTTCCTCTATTTTGTCCCCTTCAGTGCCAAGAGTTCAGCCTGAAACAGTTCTGCGCGGTAACCCTCAAAATGATAGGTCGCCACGCAGTAACCTAAGAAGCAGGGAGGTGCGCTAATGAAATTTATTGGAATAGTCGTAGCAGCGGTACTGTTTGTTGGATCATTTGCTTTATTTTCAGTCAATGAACGTGAAAAAGCGATTATGTTTCGTCTCGGGGAAATCATGAAAAGTGATTTAGAACCGGGCTTGCATTTTAAAATACCTATTGTGAATAATGTGCGCAAGTTTGATTCTCGTGTATTAACCATGGATGCCGACCCTGAAGAATATCTAACCAGTGAAAAGAAAAACGTCATTGTGGATTCTTTTGTGAAATGGCAAATACGCGATGTTGCAACCTATTACAAAACAATGGGTGGTGATGAATCGAGGGCAAATATACGCATTTCTCAAATCATAAAAGATGGCCTGAGAAACGAGTTTGGAAAACGCACCATACAAGAAGCCGTTTCTGGTGAACGCTCGCAAATCATGAATAATCTGCAAATTACTGCCAATGCACAGGTCGAAGAGTTTGGTATTGATATTGTTGACGTTAGAATAAAGCGTATTGATTTACCGCGAGATGTTAGTAGCTCTGTTTATAATCGAATGGATGCTGAACGTAGTCGAGTTGCTAAAGACTTCCGGTCACGTGGTGCTGAGGAAGCTGAGCGTATTAGAGCTGATGCTGATAGGCAAAGCCAAATTATTATTGCCGAAGCTTATCGAGATTCTGAGCAAGTTAAAGGTGAAGGTGATGCAAAAGCAGCTGCCATTTATGCGTCTGCTTACACTAAAGACGTAGAATTTTATGCGTTTTATCGTAGCTTAGATGCTTATCGCACCTCTTTTAATTCGAAGAATGATATTGTGGTGTTAGAGCCAGATACTGACTTCTTTAAATATTTTAATACTCAAAAAATCAAATAATAGGCAATTGGGTATTTAGGGCTTTTCTGCAAAGCGTAAAATAATCGGGCGACAATCTATGTCGCCCGTTCTGCGTTTAATGGGTTCTTTATTTACCCACACACACACACGCACAAGGAAACGGTAAAATGTGGACGGAGCTTTGGCTAGCGATAGCGCTTATTCTGATTATTGAAGGTGTCCTCCCGTTTATTAACCCAAACATAATGCGCCAAGCAATGTTAAAACTGTTAGAATTAGATGATCGGTCTATGCGCTTAAGTGGTTTTGTTAGCATGATTATAGGTTTAATGATTTTATATTTAGTCAAATAAAATAGTGAAATGAGCGAAAATAAAACCTGGTTATTACCAGATGGGATTGAGGAACTACTTCCCCGAGAGGCAGAGTATTTAGAGCGATTTCGTAGACAATATATAGACTTCTTGCAAAGTTGGGGATATGAGCTTGTTATCCCTCCGTTAATGGAATATCTTGATTCCCTGCTTGTCGGGACTGGTAGCGACTTAGATGAAAGTACATTTAAAGTTGTCGATCCCTTGAGTGGACGAATAATGGGGATTCCCGCTGATATCACACCACAGGTCGCTAGAATCGATGTGCATCGTTTAAAGCAAGAAGGATTGCTTAGACGGTTGTGTTATTTTGCTCCTGTCTTACTCACCAAAGCCAGAGAATTAGGTGGTTCACGCAGCCCATACCAGCTTGGTGCTGAACTCTATGGGTATGACGGCATAGCGGCAGACCTTGAAATTATTAATTTAATGCTAGCATCGCTTGAGTTAAGTAAGCTAAATTCTTTTCATTTGGACTTAGGCCACGTTAGTATTTTTCGGCAATTAATCCAGCAAGCTGGGATTTCGGTGCAGTTGGAAAATAAACTATTCGAAGCACTACAGCGGAAAGCTAATAGCGAAATTAATGCATTACTCGATGCGCTACCGAACACTCCCGCTATTGATATGCTACGCGAATTAGCCGCATTGAACGGAGGTGCAGAAGTCATTGAGAACGCTCGCCGAGTTTTTGGGGAGGGGCATTCAGTCATTAGTCATTATATTGATGAATTGCAGACCGTTGTAGAGACTGTGCAAACCAAGTGGCCCAATACTCCGTTGCATATCGATTTAGCCGAGTTACGTGGTTATCAATACCATACAGGACTCGTATTTTCTACCTATGTTTCGGGTTATGCCCAGCCAATATCAAGGGGCGGACGATATGATGGTATAGGAAGAGCTTTTGGTTCTGCGCGAGCTGCGACGGGATTTAGTATAGATGTGTCTGTATTATTGGGATTGTTGAGCGGCAATCAACGAGAGAATTTAGCCATATCAGCACCTGCTGAAGGTGATGCAGCGTTAAATAAATTAGCAAATGAACTCCGTGCAAAAGGCGAGAAAGTTATCCCCGAGTTACCCGGGCAAGATCGTTCGACGGTGAATCAAAGATGTAACAGAATCATTCGAAAACGCAGTTCGGTTTGGGTTGTAGAAACATTGAAGTAGAAGAATAGAGTAATGAATAAAAATATTATTGTCATCGGTAGTCAATGGGGTGATGAAGGTAAAGGGAAAATAGTTGACCTATTAACCGATAATGTTAACGCCGTTGTACGCTTTCAAGGAGGCCACAATGCGGGGCATACCTTAGTTGTTGACGGCGAAAAAACGGTGTTGCATTTAATTCCATCTGGAATCTTGCGCGAGCATGTGCATTGCATTATTGGCAACGGCGTTGTTTTATCCCCGATTGATTTATTGAAAGAAATAAAAATGCTTGAAAATAAAGGGATTCCAGTCCGCGAACGATTAAGCATCAGTGGTGCTTGCCCACTAATCCTGTCTTATCATATTAGGCTAGATCAAGCACGCGAGCGAGCGCGAGGAGAATCCAAAATTGGCACTACTGGGCGTGGAATAGGCCCCGCATACGAAGATAAAGTCGCCCGCAGAGCAATACGCTTGGTCGATATTTTTCATCGTGAACGCTTTTCTGCAAAGTTGGGCGAAGCACTGGACTACCATAATTTTGTATTGCAAAATTATTTTAAAGAAGACCCCGTTGATTTTCAAAAAACCCATGATGAAACCTTAGCCATGGCTGACGAACTTCAACATATGCTTGCTGATGTTCCTGAATTACTTAACAAATATAAAATTGAAAATAAATCTGTATTGTTTGAAGGTGCGCAAGGTGCTTTGCTTGATATCGACCATGGCACTTACCCGTTTGTAACATCATCCAATACTACGGCAGGTGCCGCCGCCGCTGGAAGTGGCGTGGGACCATTGTATTTTGACTATGTATTAGCAATAACCAAAGCATATACTACCCGTGTTGGCTCAGGGCCTTTTCCAACTGAGCTAGAAAATGATATTGGCAAGCACCTCGCTAAACAGGGTCACGAGTTTGGTTCTACTACGGGTCGTGCACGCCGCTGTG
>CAZWUO010000063.1:0-17337 GCA_964636675.1 uncultured Ectothiorhodospiraceae bacterium | reverse complement strand
CATGCCAACAGGTTGCTCGGGGCAAATATGTGCGGATAGCGATGTAAACACCACCGGTGAATGGCGTCCTGAATATGCGTATTATCGTAGCGCCAGCTGTTCGACCAACGTAATGGCGGCTGGTGATGGGTGATGGGTGATGGGTGATGGGTGATGGGTGATGGGTGATGGGTGATGGGTGATGAGTTAAAACGCTGCTTAGCAAGCTCAGCCATTATTCGCCCGTTGCCACCACGCGCGATAAAATAATACCTAAAAAAATTATGACCACTCAGATTGCCTTTGGCTTACTGAGTTACCTCGAGTCTGCGTTTGCGAGAGGATTTACGATTTAGGATAATGTGCAGGATAACCAAGCTTAGCAACTCCCGTTTCTAGCGCAGCCCGTGCGACCGCCGGAGGAACATAGTCGATGAGTCTCGGGTCAACGGGTTTAGGAATAATATACTCGGGGCCAAAAACCATGCTACGTTGATTATAGGCGCGCAAAACTTCTTCTGGCACAGGCTCTTTCGCCAGTTTGCTTAACGCATGAACTGCGGCGATCTGCATTTCACTATTTATTTTGCTCGCCCGCACATCTAAAGCACCGCGAAAAATAAAAGGAAAACCCAGTACGTTATTAACTTGGTTAGGGTAATCACTTCTGCCTGAGGCCATAATAATATCTTGCCGCACTTTTTTAGCAATTTCAGGCTTGATCTCCGGATCAGGATTTGACAGTGCAAATACGATAGGCTTCTCTGCCATACTCATTAACATGTTTTCATTCACCAAATTCGGGCCGGAAACACCGATGAAAACATCGGCATCTTGCATTGCATCCGCCAAGGTTCTGCCCGCAGTTTCGATGGCAAATTCACGTTTATACTCGCTAAGATCATCCCGACCTTGATGCACAATGCCTTTGCGATCGACTAAATGAATATTCGATGGATTAGCCCCCATTGTGCGCAGTAATCTCATGGAGGCGATGCCTGCCGAGCCAGCACCTAAACAAACAATTTTCACCTCTTCTAGCTTCTTGCCCTGAATCTCTAAGGCATTACCGAGGCCCGCGGCAATAATGATCGCCGTTCCATGCTGATCATCATGAAACACCGGAATATCGAGCTTTTGCTGCAGGATTTCCTCAATTTCAAAACAAGCCGGAGCCGCAATGTCTTCTAAGTTTATGCCACCAAAGGTTGTTGCAATGCGCTCAACCGTTTCGATAAACTCTTGCGCATTGTTGACATCTACCTCGATATCAAATACATCAATATTCGCAAACTTTTTAAATAATACGCTCTTACCTTCCATCACCGGCTTACCCGCCAAAGCGCCTACATTACCTAAACCTAAAACAGCACTCCCATCGGTAATGACCGCGACTAAATTTCCCTTAGCAGTATATCGATATGCATTCTCGCTATTCTCGGCGATAGCACGCACAGGCTCCGCTACCCCAGGAGTATATGCGAGCGATAAATCTCGCTGGGTATCGCATGCTTTGGTAAGCTTGATTTCGAGCTTCCCCGGAACTGGAAACTCATGGTAATCAAGCGCCGCTTTTTTAAAGTCGGTTGTCATATACATCCTTGCACTGGTTATTGGATCTTTGGGCTATGCAGATTGCTACACCTTACGCCACCATTATTGGTTAATTTCGATAGCGGCGGAGTGCTTAATTCTCATATTCAGTTGGTTTTTATAGGGAAAAACCCAGCCTTTCACAGCAATTTTTTGCCCTAGCAACTGAAACGGTCTTAATTTTTTAAAAAAATTCAAATCGTCTTGCTCAATCCTAAAAGCGAATTTATCATCCGTAAATAACCATATTGTGGTTTTATTTTGTTTAATGTCATGAACTCTTCCAGAAACAAAATAAAACCCCCTGCTTTGAATAGATAATTCATCTGAAGATATTTGCTGGAATCTGGATTCAGCCCATATTCCTCGTTTTTTGGAACGCGCTAATTCTTCATGTTTGGCGTAGCAATTCTGTTGCCGTAAATTTGGAGGGATAATGATATGAGCAGCCATACCACGCTTTAACTGTGACGCCTGAACATTTACGCCACTTTCTAGAAAAACATGCGCTAAAGTGCGCAAGTATCTATCATATTTTTCCTGGCCGTATTTCAGGCCAATTTTTTTTGACTTCGCTAAAATCGCTGCTAGATTTTTTTTTGACTCCGTCGCTAGAGGCTCCGCCGCTTTGTGCTTATTGGCTACTTCGGGTGCATTCACCCCAATTAAACGCACGGAACGACCATCTTTGAGATGAATCGTATCCCCATCTACGACGTATTGAAGGTCTACCCAGGCATCAATCTCTCTTATCGCACACTCATTCGCGAACACATGTGTGCCAAACAAAACGAAGGGTAAGAGAAAAAGAAAATAGAGCAAACCAACACACCTTACGTACCCTGAAAAACCTAGCGCTTCATCCCATACTTTTGACGGAATTTATCGACCCGACCCGCGGTATCAAGCATTTTTTGCTTTCCGGTATAAAACGGGTGACATTCCGAACATACGTCAATATGAAAATCTTCTGTTTTAGTCGATCGGGTCTTGAAAATGACCCCACAACTACAAGTCACACTTACCGGCTCGTAGGCTGGATGAATTTCTGCTTTCATGATAAAACCTTTTTAATATTGCGATATCGCCACCAAGCCCATATACTCGGCACCATATCTTGATTACGGGGCGCGAATTATAGTGGATTTTGACCCTACCAGCAAGATACGGATCAAGTATACGGATAGTGGCTGAATACCCTCGACACAACGATAATAATAGAACCTCGCGGCAGTCGGCTTGGCAGAAAACCGTCTCTAGGATATAATCCGACCCCAGGCAACGACATAAACAATATATTAGAACAAGACGCGGCCTTCCTATACCCATCGTGAAAAACTGTATTCAGAACCACGTCCTTATTAAGTATAAATACTGTTCTTATGGGCTAAACGACCGTATTGTCTTGTCGAAATACCTACGGGCGTATTACCATACCCGCCGCGCTCTTTGTTAGTTTCAATTGCGCTCTAATAAACCGGTATACCAGCAACCCCTATAAAATTAAACAAACATTAACAATGTATTTAGGTATTTGAAGTATGGATTATCAAAAAGAAGAGCCTCGATTAATTAAATTTTTGCTCATTTCTGCTTTTTTTCTATTCATCGGAACCGTTCATGGTGTATTACAAGTCATTCGACCGGTTCGCGCTTATCTCGACTCAATAGGCAGTCCTTATGGTGGCCCAGGACATATGATAGATCCCCTAGCACACGCGCATATTAATGTAATAGGGGGTGTCATTATTGTACTTATGGCAACGACATACTATTTAGTACCCAGAATAACCAAACAAACTTTATATTCCTATAGATTGGTGGAACACACTTTTTGGTGGACCAGCATCGGCATTGCAGGATTTTACTCAACACTACTGCTTTTTGGATTCTGGGAAGGCAATCTTTTATTAGCGGGTGAAATGGAAAGACTAGAACAAGTTCACTCTTATTATGGGGTTACAATAGCAACGGTCTCTACTGCTATGGGCATGGGGTTTTGGATTTATTTCACAAACCTCTTCCTTACCTATAAAAAAGTAAGAAGAAACTCATGAGCGAGATAGCAATAGCGCAAGAAACCGAAGAGGCTAACGCAGCAGATAAAGTTAATGAAAAAAGTGAAAGATGCGCCTGCCCTGACACCTACCCAGACTGGGACGGACAAGACCTAGACTTAGCAGGAAGATGCGTCCATAACATGCCCATAAAAACAGCATTCCACATGCCATTGGGATACGACACATACGTCAACAAACAATATCTCAATATCCATGAGTTAGCGCTAAAAGAAATATGGCCCATGATGGTGTTAACCAGAACCAAATTATTTGGTGGCGAAATCATCCGCTTTATCGAGGATGCTGAAACAGCCTCAAGAATGGTTCAGTTTTTACCTCCGCCTTTTGTTGTCAATGTATTACTCCATCATGGCGGCATTGGAACCATACGCAAAGCCATGCGCCAACAACAAATGTCTATTTTAGATAGCGGAAAAATTCCCAAAGAACTCTACCTCGCCCATTTGACTTGCCCCGTTTGCGAAGAGAGAAAAAACGGAGATAAAATATTATTGTTCCGACGCTGGGTTGCCAGCAAACGCTTAAGCGCGGCACTTAAAGCAAAAGAAAAACGCCAGGTTGCAAAAAACTCTAAAAAAGCTTCAGCGTCCGCAACAAAACAAACCTGAGCCACCTTGAATAACAACGAATAATACCTATATATGTTTACAAAGAGTGGTCGCGTTGCTATGGTTAAGCGATCACATCAACTATCCTAAGTTTTATTTCTTATATAATGTGCCAAAGAAGATCATGGTTGCAAAGCCTGCATCCTTGGCACGATAATTGGTTACTTTATAAAGAGATTTCTGTCAATTATCTTTACGATAATTGCTCAAAATCTTACTAATTGGAGGCAAATAATAGTGAGTAGCATAGTCCATTTATCGGATGATAGCTTTGAAGCAGAAGTATTGAGTGAAGACGGCCCGGTGCTGGTTGATTATTGGGCGGAATGGTGTGGACCGTGTAAAATGATTGCCCCTATTTTAGATGAAATATCTGAAGAATATAAAAATAAAGTAAAAGTTGCCAAACTAAACATCGACGAAAATCCAGTAACCCCGCCTAAATACGGGATTCGAGGAATACCTACGCTTATGTTGTTCAAAAGCGGAAATGTCGAAGCGACCAAAGTTGGCGCTGTTTCCAAATCGCAACTGACAGCCTTCATAGATAGTAACTTGTAAAACTAAGTTGACAGGCCGCGCGCGATAACTTTTAATTAAACCGTTGCGCGGTAACCTAAAATATTGCACTGGATAACGACGTAACTTGAAATCTCGTTGATTCCCTCATTAACATTCAGAACACTCAACTAAGCAATCGTCGTTGACGTAACATTCAACATACTCAAGTTTTAACTAAATTTTCTTTTCATCGAACCTCTAAATCAAATTATAAATATACCATTATGAATCTTACTGAATTAAAGCATAAACCTGCTTCTGAACTCCTCAACATTGCCAAAGAAATGGGCATTGATGGCATTGCTCGCGCAAGAAAACAAGATGTTGTGTTTTCCATATTAAAAGCCCACGCAAAAAAAGGTGAGGATATTTATGGCGACGGGGTATTAGAAATACTCCAAGATGGTTTCGGCTTTTTGCGGTCGGCGGATAGTTCATACTTGGCAGGCCCAGATGATATCTATATTTCCCCAAGCCAAATAAGACGTTTCGCACTACGTACTGGCGATACGGTAGCCGGTAAAATTCGACCACCCAAAGAAGGCGAACGCTATTTCGCTTTATTAAAGGTAAACCAAATAAATCATGAGGCACCTGAGTTCGCACGCGGGAAAGTATTATTCGAGAACTTAACCCCGCTGTTTGCAAACCAACGACTGCAAATGGGAGTAGGGAATGGCAGCACCGAAGACCTCACCGCAAGAATAATCGATATCGTATCCCCCATCGGCAAAGGCCAACGCGGCCTCATTGTTTCACCCCCCAAATCGGGTAAGACAATGATGCTGCAACATGTTGCGCAATCAATCACGAGAAACCATCCCGAGTGCATACTCATTGTTTTATTGATCGATGAAAGACCTGAAGAAGTTACCGAAATGGCACGCACCGTCATCGGAGAAGTTGTCTCTAGCACCTTCGACGAACCCGCAAGCCGTCATGTGCAAGTAGCTGAGATGGTTATCGAAAAAGCCAAACGTCTGGTTGAGCATAAAAAGGATGTTGTGATCCTATTAGACTCGATCACGCGCTTAGCACGCGCATATAACACCGTCATTCCATCTTCAGGAAAAGTATTAACCGGTGGCGTTGATGCCAATGCCTTACAGCGCCCAAAACGTTTTTTCGGCGCCGCGAGGAATATCGAAGAAGGCGGTAGTTTGACCATATTAGCAACTGCGTTAATCGATACGGGTTCGCGCATGGATGAAGTCATCTACGAAGAATTCAAAGGCACCGGTAATCAGGAGTTACACCTAGATCGAAAAATTGCAGAGAAACGCATTTATCCCGCAATTAATGTAAACCGCTCAGGAACACGTCGAGAAGATTTGTTAGTATCCGCCGATGAACTGCAAAAAATTTGGATTTTAAGAAAAATCCTACACCCTATGGACGAAATTTCCAGCATGGAGTTTTTACTCGACCGGTTAAAAGAAACCAAAACCAATGATGACTTTTTTGAGTCTATGAAACGTTAAGGCTACCGAGCAGCCACACATTAATACTCAAGCCATCGACATTTAGATCCCGCCTCGACGTCCTTGTTTATAATCTAACTCATTCTCCTAGAACCGCGACAAAGCGTGTGCTTGCAATGGTATAAAGTCAGATATAACGACACGGAATAGCTGCTCTATTCCAAGGAAACAATGAAAATAAGAACCTACGTCGATCGACCACTTAATATTGGGCACACATTCGAATTACCGCCCAATGTATATCACCACGTCATCAAAGTATTACGCCTAGTGGTCAACGCTGAGTTTTTTATCTTTAATGGGCAAGGAGGGGATTACAAAGCTCAACTAATAAACATTGATAAAAAAAAGGCTCTCATACAAATAACAGAGTTTTTTGCTGACCCAATTATTATTCTGCAACCCATTCATTTAGTTCAAGCGATCTCACGCGGCGACAAAATGGATTTCACCCTGCAAAAAGCCGTGGAGCTTGGAGTAAACGAGATCACCCCCATCTTCTCAGAAAACTGCAGGGTAAAATTGCACGGTGAACGACTGCAAAAAAAATTACGCCATTGGCACGAAATCATTGTCTCAGCAACCGAGCAATGCGGACGATCCGACCTTGCAAAACTAAATCCCCCCTTGAGCTTTATTCAATTTGTCATCACAGAAGACCACCATTCACACAAGCTTATTTTAGACCCAAGCGCTGACAAAGGCTTTGGGTGTCTTAAGAATACCCGCGAGCCTATAAAGGTAATGATAGGCCCTGAAAGTGGCTTCACTCAATCCGAACTCGATCTAGCACAGCAATATGACTTTAAGACTCTCAAAATAGGACCCCGAATACTTCGAACAGAAACCGCAGCGCTGGCCGCAATTACAACAATCCAAGTATTTTTTGGGGACCTAGCATAAAAATCCTTAAATATTTCTTAAAAAATAAAAAATATTTCAACTACCTCTTCTGAGGAAAATCGATTAAACCGATGATTTCAGTGGAAAAACAATCTTTTTAGAGTATTTTGCTCAGTTATCAAACAGCTGTTATTTTTCAGGTATTAGTCTACACTTTCCCATGGCGATACTATGAGTTTTCTTGGGTCGCATAATACCCAAGAAAAACACTCAATTATATATTGTATATCTGGATGGTAAACTTTAAAATGGAAGGTAGATGCTATGAAAATACCAACAAAAGGACGTTATGCAGTCGCAGCATTAATGGATTTGGCTCTTAATGAAAAAGCTGGCCCTTTAACAATTTCAGAAATTGCCGAAAAACAAAATATATCTCTGTCTTATCTGGAGCAGCTGTTTGCTGATTTACGCAAAAACGGATTAGTCAGAGGTACTCGAGGGCCTGGGGGGGGGTATAGGCTCGCCAAAATAACGCAGGAAATTAGTATCGGCGAAATCATTACCGCCGTTGAAGAAAATGCGGTACAAGTAAACGGTGAAAATGAAACATATACCCCTTACAAGCTATGGTCAATATTCAGCCAAAAGTTATTTGCCCATCTGAGCAGCATTACTTTGGCAGATTGCCTTATGCCCAATGAAGAAATAAAGAATGAAAAAGCAGCGCTTGAAAAAGCAAACAACGAATTCGAAGACTCTATCGTTGCTGCTTGACGATTCATCCAGATGAATATTTAAGGAGATGTAAAATGGCCTATAGTGACAAAGTTTTAGATCACTATGAGAATCCCCGAAATGTCGGCTCATTTGAAAAAACTGACACTGCGGTTGGCACCGGCATGGTTGGAGCACCTGCTTGCGGAGATGTAATGCGCTTGCAAATTAAAGTGACTCCAAATGGCGTCATTGAGGAGGCTCGATTTAAAACCTATGGCTGCGGATCTGCTATCGCATCAAGTTCACTATTGACCGAGTGGGTAAAGGGTAAAACGCTAGAGGAAGCTCAGCAAATCAAGAATACAGATATCGCTACCGAGCTTGCTTTACCTCCCGTTAAAATTCATTGCTCTGTCTTAGCTGAAGATGCCATTAAAGCCGCAATTGATGACTTCAAAAGCAAACAAGATATAGGACAAAAAAAGACTGGCACTTAATTTACCGCCAAATGTAAATGTATTGCCGGTCTTGCTCGAATCAAGACCGGTCGTTTACTGTCCTTCCAAAACTACTACGCCTCTTACACCTGCACCGCTCAATAATTTCTTCGCAAGAAAAACTCACGGGAGTTCTCGATGAGCTTGCAAATGCTGCTGCCTGCTGATGAAACCATTATCCACCGCAGCACCGACGAATTTGGCGAATTATTAATTACCGACTCTACGCTATTTCGCACGCTTTATTTTGGCAACAATAGAAAACAAAGCGCAATGTATTTACAAGACCCCGATATACTCGCTCTCAACTACACACAAGCGATGATGAGCAGCTTAATATTTAACGCCAGCCCAAAAAACGCCTTGATGATCGGACTCGGTGGCGGATCAATGATTAAATTTTTACTCAAACACTCGCCTACAACCGCAATAGATGGCGTTGAAATAAGACCAAGCATTATTCGTTTAGCACATGCTTATTTTAGGCTACCTGAACAACATCCATCCCTGCAGCTACATCATGCAGATGCGCAACAGTTCCTGGCAGACAAGCCGACCTCCCAGTCTTACGACCTCATATCCCTTGACGCCTTTAATAGCACAGGTCCCGCTTCAATAATGCATACCCATTCTTTTCTGCATAACTGCAAAAACTCACTCAATAACAATGGAATTTTGTGTATCAATCTTTGGACTCGACGCGAAGATCATTTTAAAAAAAAAATGAAAATCATTAATAAAATATTCGGCAAGGCCTGTCTCGCATTAGAAATAGACAAACTGGCAGGAAACGCTCTCATTTTCGCATTCAACAACCCAAAAATGATGCAAAACTTGGATCAATATCAAAGCCCAGCCGCTAAACTTAAAACAAAAACAGGCATAGACTTCGAGCTTTTTTTGACTTTGTTTTATAAACAAAAGAACTTTTTGCTAAACATAAGCTTAAAATTTTAATAATACTTGCCAAAATTCCCCATACCACGAATAATGCAGGCATTTTTACAATCCAAATAATGCTTAGCCGATATAAGCGGTGCCCCATAGATGAATAAAGGAATTGAACCACAGAGCATGCATTATTGCCTAGATATCACACACACCCTCAAACAACCGCTCACCCTGAAACATCTAAGGAGCTTTGTAAAAAGCTCGGTATTCTTTAGTCTATTTATCACCTATTCAACCGCATATTCGGCACCAAATTATGATTTATACGGCAAACTACACCTATCCTCAGATATAGTCAGTAATGGAAATCGCACAGAAACCGCGATGGCAAGCAACGGTTCAAGATTTGGCATTAAAGGTCGTGGCTCCCTTGCTTTTGATATTAAAACGGTTTGGAAACTTGAATCCGGGATAGATTTGACAGGAGAAACTACCGAACTAACAGGACGCAATCGATTCATTGGTATTGTTGGCGGCCTAGGCACCTTAATTGGGGGATATCATGACACCCCTTATAAATCCTTTGGCAGAAAATCTGACCTCATGGTAGATACCCTGGCCGACAATCGATCCATTATCGGCTCAGTCAGCGGGTTTGATACTTTTAATATCCGCGCACAAAACGCGATTATGTATGTTTCGCCCACCATCGCCGGACTCGAAGTACGCGCCTTATATTCCCCCGGTGAAACGGTCACCACTCAACCCACCAACTCAATTACCAGCACTAGCGCCGTATATAAAAGCCGTTTACTCTATCTTGGGGCAGCATATGAAGAACAAGGTGAATATTCAGATACCGGAGCAACGCGTATTGGAGCAGGTTTGCTACTACCGAGGACTAAGTTTCACGTCATCTTCGAACGCTTAGACTCAGGCACAGACCGAACATTAGATCGTGATGCTTACGGATTAAGCTTCTCCCACCGCATAGGCGACACCTCAATAAAAGCCCAAGCATTTACGATAAAAGATGAATTTAAAACACCTAATACAGGCGGCTCATTATACGCCCTAGCCGCCAGCCAAAAACTGGCTAAAGAGTTTGAAGTCTATGCCATCATCGTTAGAACAGCCGCGAAAAGTGCGTCGCAGCTCAGTTTATCCGCACAAGACCATGGCGAATCCTATCTCTCGTCCAATGGCAGCGATATCACCGCAGCCTCAATGGGAATGGTTTATCGCTTCTGAACTCATGCGAATCTAAAGGCAATTCACCTATTCATATTTCCAGAGAGTTTTAGTAAAGTACTCCAATCACAAAAATCTGGCGAATTTAGCCGCCCAATAATATTTAATACGCAAGAACAACATGAGAGAAAACATGACAAATACTAGCTTCAACCCACCACTGAGAACTTTAATGGGGCCTGGGCCATCCGACGTGCATCCACGAATACTATCGGCACTGGCGCGACCTACGATTGGCCATCTAGATCCCCGCTTTGTCGTTTTAATGGATGAAATCAAAGAATTATTACAATATGCCTTCCAGACAAAAAATGAAATGACCATGCCGATTTCAGCACCCGGCTCAGCGGGAATGGAAGCCTGTTTTGTCAATCTAATTGAACCTGGGGATACCGTTATCGTTTGTCAAAATGGTGTTTTTGGTGGACGTATGAAAGAAAACGTCGAACGCGCTGGCGCAACCGCAATTATGCTGCAAGACCCATGGGGACAAGCGGTTGACCCCAATAAGCTTGAGCAGACCCTGAAAGCCAACCCTAATGCAAACACCGTCGCATTTGTCCACGCCGAAACATCGACTGGCGTTCAATCAGATGCCAAAGTCTTAGTTGAACTGGCACATAAATATGGATGCCTCGCTATCGTAGACGCAGTCACCTCTTTAGGCGGAACCCCAGTATTAGTCGACGAATGGGGCATTGATGCTATTTATTCTGGAACCCAAAAATGTCTCTCCTGCGTCCCGGGGCTTTCCCCTGTGAGCTTCAGCGATGCAGCGGTTGAAAGAATCAAACAGCGCAAAACTAAAGTACAAAGCTGGTTTCTCGACCTAAATTTAGTGATGGGCTACTGGGGTCCAAATGCTAAGCGGGCCTACCACCACACCGCGCCTATTAATCCACTCTATGGGCTACATGAAGCCTTACTCATGCTTAAACAAGAAGGGCTGGAAAACGCCTGGGCTAGGCATACGAAACTGCACGCTGCTTTAAAAGCGGGCCTTGAAGCTTTAGGCCTGCGCTTTGTTGTAGATACAAACGATAGACTCCCGCAGCTAAACGCGGTATCGATACCCGCAGGCGTGGATGAAGCCATGGTAAGACAACGTTTACTCAACGAATTCAATCTTGAAATTGGTGCCGGACTAGGAGATTTAGCGGGTAAGATATGGCGTATTGGACTCATGGGTCACACTTGCAATATTAACAATGTCATTTTATGCATCACCGCCTTGGAAAGCGTGCTCGTTGACGTAAATGCACCTATCAATAAAGGAATCGCGGTTGCTGCGGCGTATGAATCTTTCACAAAATAATTTGTCCTTAATGCTCATCGAGTATAGTCATCCCATATGTAAGTTACTGAAGGATATGGACAATGAAAGAAACAAAAAGCAAAACCCATTTTGATTTCAATTATTGGCTAAAACTAGCACAAGACAATCCTGAAGCCTTTGAGCGGGAACGCCAGCAAGTTGTTGATAAATACATAGGCAGCATCAAAGAAACGAATGTGCAAGAGCGTATGCGATGTTTGCAATGGAAAATTGATACAGAACGAAAACTTGCCAAAAATCCCATGGATTCCGCGATTCGAATTTACGACATGATGTGGGAATCTCTGGGTAAAAACCAGGAAGCATTGCAAGAATTGTCCGACTTATTAGTCGATACAAAAAACCTAGCAATGGCACCAAAACAAAGCACACACAAAACATATACGGCAAAAATTATTCCATTTAGAGAACGCTCCACGAATGCAAACTAGTACACTACCCGCAGATTCCTGCGGGCATTAACTTCGCCATGATTCATAAAACCCAGCATGCTATTATTACGCTCAAATTTTTTAGCTTTGAGAGAAATTCATGCACAGCCGTTGGAATGAAAAAGAATCACAACAGTTTAAAACAGATTTAGAACTCCGCGTCTATACCTCCCAATTACTGGGCAGAGATCCTACATTGGTATTACATGGCGGCGGGAATACTTCAGTAAAAATAACCGAAAAAAACATCCTGGGAAAAGATGAAGAATTACTTTATGTAAAAGGCAGCGGTTGGGACTTAGAGTTTATCGACACCCCCGGATTCGCCCCAGTACGCCTCAAACATTTACTGGAACTGGCTAAATTAGACGCCTTATCTGATCCAGAAATGGTCAACGAGTTAAAGACTCATATGACGAATGCTAGCGCTCCTACGCCATCAGTAGAAGCCATTTTACATGCTACGCTACCCTTCAAATATGTCGACCATACACACGCGAATGCCATCGTTACAATTACCAATACAAAAGACGGACGCCAGCGTATCGAAGAAATATTTGGTGATACGGTGGTCATCATCGATTACATAATGCCCGGTTTCGATCTCGCAAAACAATGCGCTAAACAGTTTGCCGCAGAAGCCACTGAAAAAACCCAGGGCATGATATTAATGAATCACGGCATTTTCACTTTCGGCCCAACGGCTCGTGTAGCCTATGAAATGATGATCTCTTTGGTCAACAAGGCTGAAATTTACCTGCAACAGCAAAACGCATGGGATTGCACGCAAGTTATCCAGAAGGATAAACCTTTATTGGTTAGCAATGTGATACCCGCCCTGCGAAAAACGATTTCTACATCCGCGGGCCTACCAATGATTCTCCGGCATTCAGAAAATGCCAAATGCAGGACATTCGCCGCAAATCAAAAAGTAGCAGAAATATCCCAACACGGCCCCGCCACGCCAGATCATGTCATTCGCACCAAGCAACTCCCTATGATAGGCACAGATGTAGATGCTTATGCCGTCAACTACCAAAAATATTTTGCGACGAATTCAGCAACGGCAAAGGATAAAAAATCCATACTGGATTCTGCACCCCGAGTTATTCTTGATCCATCACTCGGCATGCTCAGTGTCGGTAAAACGCCAAAAGATGCCCGCATTGTAGAAGACATTTATGCTCATACCATTGACATCATTCAACGCGCGGAAAAACTGGGTGGCTACACTGCGCTACCCGACCAAGATATTTTTGATATGGAATATTGGGATTTAGAGCAGGCTAAATTGCAAAAAAAGGGAGCCACACCCGTCTTCCAAGGTGAGGTTGCGCTCGTCACCGGCGCTGCTTCAGGCATTGGGCAAGCCTGCGTAGCCTCTCTGCTCACACGAGGTGCCGCCGTCGTTGCCTTAGACACTAATCCAGATGTGACATCCGCTCTCAACACACCTAACTACCTCGGGCTAATATGTGACGTTACTTCAACAACCGAAGTCAAACAATGCCTGGAACAAGCCGTTGCGAGTTTTGGAGGCCTCGATATTCTCGTCTTAAACGCAGGCATGTTTCCTGGGGGCGCTAAAATCGCTGAACTAGAAAACGATCTCTGGCGTAAAGTAATGCGAGTTAATGTAGACGCAAATCAATTTATATTAAAGTCTGCATTCAACATTTTGCAACATGCGCCCAATGGTGGCCGAGTCATTATCATGGCGTCTAAAAATGTACCCGCTCCTGGGCCAGGGGCTGCCGCGTATTCTGCCTCGAAAGCGGCATTAACCCAGCTTGCACGCATAGCAGCATTGGAATGGGGGGAATATCAAATCAGGGTCAATATATTACATCCCGATGCGGTATTCGACACGGGAATATGGACAGACGATGTATTGCAAGCCCGCGCGGCGCACTATGGCATGAGCGTCGCTCAATATAAATGCAAAAACATTTTAAAAACAGAGATTACCAGTCATGATGTTGCAGAATTAACGGCGGAAATGTGCAGCCCTATTTTTGCCAAAACAACTGGTGCACAAATTCCAATAGACGGCGGTAATGATCGTGTTATATGACATTAGTTTTTTTCTAACATGACGTTAATTAAGCCATCAAGCTGATTCTTGCTCGCCATAAGTTTTTCAACCGCAAGAGCCAATTTTTCGTCATCCAGACCCAGAGACTGCTTTAAGTTTTCGGGAACCAGCGATGAACTCGCATCACTGATACCGAAACGGTGCAATAAACGATCACATATAAATAATAAATTAGCATACAAATTAAACTCACCTTTATAGTGCTCATTGTGGTGCTCGAAAACGGCAATTGTTAATGGCCCAGGCATACTCCACTTTCTCATCAACCATGCGCCGATAATATTATGCCTAACGCCAAGCTGAGCCGTTTCCATATCTCTTCTTGATCCCTCAGGAGACTTTTTAAACGAACTATTAAGTGCATTGAACTCCGCCGGAAAATAATGCGCCAATACAAAAAAACCTATATCGTGTAATAAACCCGCCAAATAAGCCAAGCCCGGATTAATCTCCGCCCCCGCAGGCAAACAGTCGCAAAGCTCATGCATCAGTGAAGCCGAATAAACGCTGTGCCGCCAAAGCTCTTCTTTACCAATTGGCCCACCATCTGGAATCGAAAAACTCTGCCCCATCGCTAAGCCTAGTGAAAAATATAATGCTTTGTTATACCCTAATAGCTTGATTGCATCTTGCACTGAATTGACTTCCCCATACGCTCTAAAAAAGGGCGCATGTGCATAACGAATAATCTGGGCACTGATAATAGGATCAATGGAAATAATATTGTCTAACTGGGTAATCCCCGAATTATCATCATCGAGTAAACTCAACAAACTCTGTGATACCTCTGGGAAAGCAGGTAAATCTGTAATTTGCTCTATTCTTTCTTGTAAATCACTGCTGGGTGGAAAATCTGCAGGCATTTCAACAGTCCTTGTACATCGGTGAAAATTGCTTTTAATCTATTAAACCCTATTTGCGCTGTTTAACATTTAGTCTAATACGATCGACAAAAAAATCATGAATAAATTGCATATCGCCGCCCATCGAGGTTTATCCGTAAAATACCCTGAAAACTCGCTCTCTGCGATGCAAGCAGCGGTAGATCTCGGTTGCCAGTTCCTAGAACTCGATATCCAGCTCACTAAAGATCGAATACCCGTCGTCATGCACGATAAAAATCTAGAAAGAATGACCGGTCACAATGTCGACATCTTTGACGTCAACCTCAAGGAATTAAACAAATTTAGTGCCAGTGAGCCTAAACGCCTAGGTAATAAATTTGCGCATGAACCCATTCCAAGCTTACAGACTTTCGTTAATTTTTTGCTAAACAACCAAGATACGCATGCCTTTATAGAGTTCAAAACCGATAGCGCGGATAAATATGGCATCGAAACTTTTGTCGATAGCGTAATACAAGTGCTTAAACCCGTAAAAACCCAGTGCACGCTGATATCCTTTGGCTACGAAATATTAGAATACACGAAGAATATTTCTGACTACCCCATAGGCTGGGTGCTTTATCGTTATAATGATAAATGGCGTCAACAAGCTGAAAAACTCGCACCAAATTATTTGATATGCAACTATACTAAAATTAATACACCGCTTTGGAGAGGGCCGTGGCAATGGTTTATTTACGAAATAACGGATGTAGATATCGCCATTAAATGGTTTAACCGGGGAGTTACATTCATCGAATCAATGGAAGTCGATAAATTACTCAGCAACCCTCGGATCAAAGATCTCATCGATGTATGACATCGTGATTATTGGAGGAGGAATTCAAGGAGTAGGCATTGCTCAAGCTGCTGCCGCGCGTGGATTTAAAACCTTGTTACTGGAACAATCAGAACTTGCAAGCGGCACCTCAAGCCGGTCAAGTAAATTAATTCATGGCGGTTTACGCTATTTGGAAAACGCCCAATTCTCCCTGGTAAAAGAATGCTTGAGAGAACGTACGTTACTGCTCAAAAATGCCCCCGATCTTGTAAATTTGCGAGCTTTTTTCATACCCGTTTATAAAAGCACGTCACGCCGACCGAGCGTCTTATTTGCAGGTCTAACACTCTATGGTTTGCTGACAGGATTGCAAAAATCTGCTCAATTCTCCATCCTAAAAAAAACGCTATGGCCAAGCTTGGACGGTTTAAACCCAGAAAATCTACAATATGTTTTCCAATACTGGGATGCACAAACCGATGACAAACTACTCACTCAAGCAGTCATGCATTCTGCTCTCGAGCTTGGTGCAAAGCTCTTAACTAACGCAACATTTATGTCTGCCAGCGCTGATCAAAACATGTGGAAAATCGTTTATCAACACAATGGGGAAAACCAGGAAATCAACAGCCGATCACTGGTGAATACCGCTGGCCCGTGGATTAATCAAGTATCGAATAAGATAAGACCTAAACCGCAAACTAACGACATTGATCTGGTAAAAGGCAGCCATATAATACTCAAAGGCAAGTTAAGCAAAGGGATTTACTACCTTGAAGCACCTCAAGACAAACGAGCGGTGTTTGCCATGCCTTGGTACGGCAAAATACTGATAGGTACCACAGAAAAAGAGTTTACCGGAGACCCCGCATCCGTAGTAGCATCATTAGCTGAAAAAGAGTATTTATTAAATACCTTCAAACACTATTTCCCCGAATACCAACAATGGCATACCGATCAAATAGACACAAGTTTCGCTGGATTACGCGTTCTTCCAGCGGATGGGAATAACGTATTTTCTAAACCGAGAGAGACCGTAATAAAGATACAAAGCAAAAATACTCCGCCGTTACTCAGCATCTACGGTGGAAAACTAACGGTATATCGTGCAACTGCAGAGCAAGCGATGCAACGACTTGAAAAGCACTTGCCCAATAGAAAATGCCGCGCAAATACCGCAACACTCAAATTAACCAGGGTAGAATAAAAAGGCTTTCGATGATCCTAGAATTCGACAAACAAGCTCATTCGTTTTCTCATCCATCGCTTAACGATGCCTCATAGCGGTTAACTGCGGAATCTAGG
>CAZWUO010000062.1:0-17541 GCA_964636675.1 uncultured Ectothiorhodospiraceae bacterium | reverse complement strand
TGGAAGGAATAGGGCGTGTAATAAGGCCTAAATCTATAACGCCACGGGTATATATATTAAGTGATGTACTAACGGGTAATAGTATTATAATGCCGCCTTAGCTAAAAAGTAGTGGTAGGCCGTCCCAGTGACGGCTTGCCATTGAGGACATGCCCTAAGGAAGTGCTGATACTTTTAAAGTTTCGCATTGCCAGGAGCGTAAAATTATTTGAGCATTTGATATGAAATGAGTATTGTGCGTTTTTAGTTTTGCAGTAGCTATTATCTTATGAACTGGAACCATCAATGCCTAATACACTTGCCCATATTTTTGTTCAAGGTTTGACAAGCCGCGCCATTATCAATAATGCCAGTTTTTTGTGGGTGTGTTTTGCAGTAGTTATTCCCGACTTACCTTGGATTATTCAACGAGTAGTGCAAATACTAGGGCCCGACATCAATCCTTTTGCTATGAGGCAATATGCTATTGTGCAAGCGAGTTTATTCTCATGTGTGCTTTTGAGCGCTGCGCTTAGTGCATTATCACGGGAAAAATTAAAAACGTTTACTATTCTTTCACTTGGCTCACTGATCCACCTACTATTAGATGCCAGTCAAATAAAATGGGCAAACGGTGTGCACTTATTGGCGCCATTCAATTGGGATTTGCTAAATTTCGGTTTTTATTGGCCGGAGAGTTTTCCAACATATATTCTTACATTTTTAGGTTTCGCTTATTTTCTCTATATGCTGCGTAGCGGTATTCGATTACCGCCCGTTTTGTCGCTTGCTGCCAAGAATCTAATATTCGCCGTTTGCTTGTTGATGGCTTATTTTTTATTTCCTTTTGGGCTTATCGATAAGCCCTATGAGGCAGATAATCATTTTCTGAAAACGCTTGCTGAAAAACAAATGCGGACAGGAAAGACTTTTGAAGTCGATAGGGATCCTGTGTTAATCAATAATGAACAGGTCTATTTGCAAATTTTTACCGGTGAGAAAATTTTGCTAAAAGGCGTTAATATTGATACTCCGGGGATTTTCTCAATACGTGGAAAATTTAGCACGCCCGACAGCATTGTTGTAGAAGACTCACATCGACACGTTTCAGGCCTCAGAGATCTGGCTTCCTATATAGGGTTGTTGCTGATTTTTATGCTGTTGGTGGTTAATCTGATTTCTCATGATACGAGGAAAAAATCCCCCGTGAATCACGGTTAATAATTAATGTGGGCTTGTTTTGGATTCATTGTTTGGCGATATTCTAACAGCTCACCAATACGAGGTTAAAATGCTAAAAACAATTCTTATTACCGGAAGTAATCGCGGCATAGGCTTAGCTTTGACTCGGTATTATGCGCAATTAGGTTGGCAGGTTTACGCATGTTGCCGAAGGCCTGAGTCAGCGGATGCATTGAATGAATTAGCGAGGCACAATGATAAAATAAGTATTCATTCTTTAGATGTGACTGATACGCAACAAATTAAAAATCTAGCCAACAAGCTTACCGGTATTCCAGTTGATATATTGTTTAATAATGCAGGAGTGTATGGGCCGTATGATGTTTATCTTGGAAATACCGATGAAGCACAATGGTTGCAATGCATGCGTGTTAATACGATTGCGCCGCTAAAAATGGTGGAGCATTTTACAGATCATGTTGCGATGAGTCATCATAAACTGATTGCGACCATGAGCAGCAAAATGGCTAGCATGGATGATAATGGATCAGGTGGCAGTTACCTTTATCGTTCATCGAAGGCCGCATTGAACGCAGTGATGAAAAGTGCGGCAATTGATCTGCTCGCTAAACAGATTAAAGTCGCGATATTACATCCCGGTTGGGTGCGCACGGATATGACGGGGCCTGAAGCGGAGATTACTCCACAAGAAAGTGTTGTCCGGTTAGTCAAAAATTTGGCCGCAGTAAGTTTAGATAATAGCGGGAGTTTTATTGATATTGACGGGAGTGTGATTCCATGGTGATGGCTAAGGGTCTGTCAAAAAATACGAGATTGAGATGTTTTATTCTGTTGCGATGATATTTTTTTCAGGTTTTCTGTTTGCGTTGGTGCACAGTGTATTGGCGACCAATTTTTGCAAAAAAATATTCGTTAATAAAAACTTTTTAGTCCATCATTATCGTTTTCTGTATGTGATTGTTTCACTTGTTACTACTTTTTTGTGGGTAATGTATGTGCGCGGCTTGCCGGATATTGCCCTTTATCAATTTGACGGAGGATGGAAATGGTTATTCATTGGAATGCAAGTTATTGGTTTGTGCGTGTTGTATGCATCGGTGCATCCAATTGATTTGCGTGTATTCCTGGGCATTAGCCCATTTCCCGAAGGTCTAGATCCCTTTATTGAAAAAGGAATTTATTGTTATGTTCGTCACCCTATGTATTTGGGCATAATGATTATTTTGTTTTCGATGCCACAGCAAAGTGTTAATTCATTCGCTTTCTATTTCATTATTAGTGTCTATTTGGTGCTTGGGTCTCGGTTCGAGGAGCATCGTTTGCGGCAAGCGCATCCAGAATATGAATATTATTGTCAGCGGGTACCGGCATTTATTCCGCAATTATTGGATAATGGTAAAACCTAAGGAATCATCGATTAATGTTTCTATAACGCCACGGGTATATGTGTTATTGGAGTAGTAAAAATTATCATGTGGATGAGTGAAATATAGATCAAAGGAATGATAATAGTGTACTTGAAAAAAAATATAGTATTAGTTTTATGTTGGGTAATTTCATTACCTGTGTTTTCTGCGGAGGTTAATCATACCGCTGCTTCTCTTGGTGGTTATATCGGCGCTGTTGATACGCCTATCGCTAATGCGATTGCCAATAAATCGGGAAATGTCGGAATTTGGAAAAACTCGGAAGACAATCGGCTAGATAGTTTGTATCTTTCTTATGGACTGAGAAACTGGTTGGAGGTGGGGTTGAACAGTGTGTTGTTGGAAAACAATAGAACAGATTTTCTATTTAAGGTGAATAGTCGTGTCGTCCCTATTTCGAGAAAACTGCCAGTGCTGGCTTTTGGTGTGGGAAGTTTTGACTCTTATGTTGTCGCTTCGTACGCTGTTTATCCTGTGCAGTTATCTGTCGGTGGAATGCTGAATGAAAGTAAAATTTTTGCAAGTTTAAATATGCGAGTGTCGCAGTACTTGCTTTTGCAAGCTGAAATAAAAAATAATGTGCTTGGTTTGGGCTTGCGTGGTCAGCTTAATAAATTACAGTTAAGTTTATTATATCAAGATGATAATAACGCAAATAATAAAAATGATGGGCGATGGTTTTTTGGGGTTTCATTGCATATGTAGAGGTGTTTTGATGCTACTATTTGTCAATATAGGAGCCTTTAATAAACGTTATCAAAGGCTCTCTAAGCACTAAACGTGTGTTTTATTTTGTAGCGCTATTGCTTAATATGTATTCGGATAATGCTTTAAGTTCGTTTCCTTTTATGCCAGGAAATGCAGGCATCATAAAATTACCTTGGTTAATTTTTGCGGATATCGCCGCTACATTTGCGGTATCAGCAGCTAGTTCAAATATTTTGGGTGCGGCGTCAGCATGACACTCAACGCAAGCGGCTTGAAATATCTGGGTTGCTGTTTCTCCTGGCTGCGGTGCATAGTCACTGGTCTTGCTGCAAGCAGACATTAAAGCGGCAATGCTTAAAATCAAATAAACGGGTTTCATACTTATTTCCTTTATTCCTTCCTGATGACTGAGTAAATTGATTCAACTGAGGACTCTAGGTTGAACCAAGGTGGTCACATATTACCTAATAATGCGTGACATTGATATGCTATTAGCTTGGGTATGTTGCTTATAAGAAAATAGGATTTGCCGCTTGTGTTCGCAATATTTTTTTGTTGTCGGACAAAAGATAACAGACCGGCTAAAGCCTCAAGCTCCAAATACCTTCCGTTGGAACTTGAGGCTTTAGCCGGTTTTAATCGTCAAAATAATATGATTGATGTACTAGGGTTGCGTAAGATTGAGATAGTCTTTAGCCATGTCCTCGGTCAAAAACTCTATCATTATTTTGTTTTCTATCCAAAACTCAATAACGTTAAAACCACCACGAGAAAGCTCTAGTGCCCGCCACCCCTGTTCTTTGGCCGCGCTAAATATTTGCTCACGACTGCGTTTAATAATGATGAATCATTTTTATATCTCCTGGTGCATATTGCTTTTAGGTAATGAAATTGGATAAGAAGCTCGCTCTTTCTTGGATGAATTTTGTGAGTAGTTGTGAGTATTCGGGCGCCACAGCATTTTTTACGGAGTGGCGCTGTTGTAAGTTCGAACGCCATGCCTGTGTTTTAGGCAGTTGATCAAAAATTTCCAGATCGACAAAATGTTCAAAGACATCAAAATAACGAAAAATAGGGCCATATACGGCATCTATCAAAGAAAAATTTTCGCCAGAAAAATAAGGCATTGTTATCAATTCTTGTTCCACAAGTTGAAATTTTGCGCGCAGTTCTTTGCGATTGTCGGTAAATGTGTCTTCATCACGCGCTGAATACAAACTTGCGATGTTATCCAAAATACTTGAGCCAAACTCAATCCAGGATCGGTGATAGGCTTTTTCTTCTGGATCTTGAGGATGTAAGCTGCCCGGTGTAATTTCATCCAAATATTCTGCAATGACTGCTGACTCGAATAAAACTCTCCGGTTTTTAGTTTGCAATAAGGGCACTTTTTGCATTGGTGAAATAGCCTTAAACCAGTCTGGCGTGTTTTCTAAGTCAATATCGATGCGTTCATAGGGAATGCTTTTTTCTTCCAGAACGATCACCGAACGTTGCACGTAAGGACATAAGGCGTGTGAGATAAGTCGTAATTTTTGCTCAGACATAGTATTTACACCTTATGCGGTTTTAAGTCAGTATGGCTGCTTTTCAGTGCGTAACGGCCATCTCCTAGAAATAACTGCACAACCGCAGCCAGGGTCAAAAACAAGGGGTACTCCCAGCCTCCGCCGGCATTAGAAAACAACCAACCGTTAGACCAATGGGCCCAGGTTGCACCTATGAGTACAGGTATTATTAAGGCGGCAACCCAACGCGTTTTGAAGCCTAGTATGAGTGCAATCCCGGTAGCGGTTTCAAGCGCAAAAACCACGTAGGCCAAGATAGCAGGTAAGCCGATAGAAGCAAAAAAATCAGCCGTTCCGGGTAAGGTAAATACCACGAGCTTGAGATATAAACTGTGCGCAATCAGCACGATACCCAGGGTTACTCGCAGTATTAATGTGCCTACATCGGGTTTAAAATAGTTATTCATGTTTGATCTCCTTTGGGTTGTTTAACGCTGGTAAGAAGTCATTGTTGCACTTGCATAATTGCAAGTAAATTGGCAATATATGCAAAAATGTATTGCAATTGTGCAAGTCGATGACCTGCACAAAAATCGGGCAAAATTAGAGCGGTAAAACGATGGATTGGAATTCTCTCAAGATATTCTTGGCGATCGCCAAACACGGCTCTCTATCCGGTGCTGCAACAGCTTTGGGTATTAATCATTCCACTGTTTTCAGACGTTTAAAGAGTCTTGAGCAAACGCTGGGTAGCCGTTTATTTGAACGTTTTGCGCAAGGCTATCAACTCACCGCATCCGGTGAAGAAATGTACGGCCAGGCACAACAAATTGCGGCTGATGTCGATGCGCTGGAGCGGAGTGTGCTGGGTAAAGATGTGGTGCCTAGGGGTACCGTCAAGCTCACCGCTCCGCATAATATTGCTTACCGTTTTTTACCGCGTTATTTGACCGAATTTAGTCGTTTATACCCGGCAATACACATTGAGTTATTGGTTAGTAACCAGGCATTTAATATGAGTAATCGCCAGGCTGATATCGCTGTGCGCGCCACTCTTAAACCACCAGAGCATCTGATTGGACGCAAGCTAAACGACATTAAATGGGGGGTGTATGCGAGTGCAACCTATGCTCAAACAAAGCTACCACGTAGGTTGGAAGACCTGGCGCAGCACCACTTGATCGGCGGTGTAGGAGGAATGACAGATTTGCCTGCCTTTAGCTGGTTAGAAAAAAAACTTTTTAAGCAAATCAACGTAAGGTGTAACGATTTAGTTTCTATGTCTTATTTTGCAGAAGCTGGGCAAGGTCTGGCCTTTTTACCCGATGATCAACAACGCGCCAATCTCCAACGTTTGTTTACCTTTGAACCAGGTGGTATTAGCAAACTTTGGTTGTTAACCCATCCCGATCTGCGAAATGTGAAAAGAATAAAATTAGTCATGCAGTTTTTGACGCAGCGATTTGCAGAAGATCATCGATTATAAATTTTTGCGTAGTTTTAAAACAGAATTTCTATCATCTACTGACATAATGTTGTCAGGAGAGTTTCTGTATCATACAGCTACTTATTCGTTTCAAATACTCAAATCTGGAGTAATAAAGAGTGCCTGAGCCCTTTAAAAACTTGTTTAATAAAAAAATAATTCGTGGAATGGCAATGAATTTTGCAGCCCAATGGCCTGAGTTTAATCGCCAAGGTTTTATCACTGATGCTGGGCGAAATCTCAATGCGCTGGAATTAAAACAACGCTCAGAGCAGATTAAAAATGCAATGATTCAACATTTACCGGATGATTTCGAAAAAGCAGGGCAGATTATGTTGGCATGTCTGGGGCCCGATCTCGGAGACGATCTTTCGTCAGGAGATGTTACCGCAGATAGTATTTCTGGTTGGGCAGTGATGCCGATGGCTGATTATGTGGGCGAGCTTGGGCATGCTCATTTTAATTTATCGATGACCTTGTTTAAGGCGATGACTAAATGTTCTTCTGCCGAATTTGGGATTCGTTTTTTTTTGCTGGCGTCGCCGAAAAAAACCTTGTCCATATTAAAAAAATGGACTAATGATAACAGTCAACATGTGCGTCGTTTAGTTTCTGAAGGAACCCGCCCTCGATTGCCGTGGGCGATGCGTTTACCACTCTTTATTGATGATCCTTTTCCCGTGCTTGAACTGTTGGAAAAGCTTAAAGATGATGATAAAGAATATGTTCGACGTTCGGTGGCAAACAATTTGAATGATATCGCTAAAGATCACCCCGAAGTCGTTGCAGATATAGCCAAAAAATGGCTGCAAGATGCAAGCGAAGAACGCAAGAAACTCATTAGACACGCTTGTCGAACCCTGGTTAAGCAGGGGCATAAAAAAACATTAAAAATATTGGGCTATGGCACACCTAAAATTAAGGATGTTAAGTTTGATGTTTTTTCACCCATAGTGAAGTTTGGCGATTCCTTGCAGTTCTCTCTATCCATAACTTCAGCATCTGCTAAAACGCAATCGCTCATGATTGACTATGTTATTCATCATCAAAAAGCCAATGGTAAGACCTCTCCAAAAGTTTTTAAATGGAAGTCAATCAGCTTGTCAGCGAATAAATTACTGACTTCACAAAAAAAACACGCGATAAAAAAAATAACCACACGTGTATATTATCCCGGAATGCACAGAGTGGAAATAATGGTGAACGGTGTTTCTATTGGATCAAAGGATTTTGAATTAATGATGCAGTAATCATTATTATTTTTACCGTTGTTTCAAATCTTCAACAATAGCAATAAAAAATCTATTGCCATTGCTCCCGTTTCAATAACCACATACAATTACCTAAAAAATTAATTAATAATTCAATAATGGTTTTGAGTTGACGGGCGTTATTATGCCAATTTATTTGGTGTTTTTTATCTGCGCAGCTGATCCAAATTATCTAACTTGTAGAAAACCAAATTTGATTTCTGAATTAAAAGCGACTGACTAGAAAATTACACATGTGATTGTCTTACTTTAGACAATATTTTGTATTTGTTGTCTCGGGTTTTTAGATTTATTGCATTAAATAATTCCTTCAACCCTAAATTATAGGTATATAAATATGAATAGAGAGATACTATCAGTCTTGCTTTTGGCATCAATTTCAGTAGGTTGCTCTACGATGAAAGTTCCGGCAAAAGTAACTCATCCTGCGGAAGTTAATATGACCAGCCATAAAAAAATAGCGGTTATGGATATTGACGGAAATTATGGTGATCAATTTAGAGATACTATAAAAACGCGACTTTCTTCAAGTGGTCAATTTGAAGTGCAGAACTGCGCCAGTAAAATACGCATGGTTGAGACTACCGAAGAAGTTACGCGCAAGATACCTAAAAAAATGTCAGATGTTGGTAAAGTGGTGGCTATTGCAGGTCTGTTGACGTCTGGAAAGGTTGATCTCAGTACAGCATCAGAAACGAGAAAACATACCATTACCAAAAAAGTTGCATTAAGAGAGTTTCCTGAAGAGTGCAAGCCTGAAAATTTAGCCGCCACTGCAATAGTCAAAGGCAATTATAATGGTACTTTTGTTACCAATTTGAAGTCTACTAAAGAGACCTGTAAAGACAAAAATGATCAAAAGTACTCGTGTCTTAGCTATAAACGCACGGCGAGTGTTTCGATCGAAGGCAGTATTGACGTGGTTAATGCCGAAACTGGAGGAATAATAGCAACTAAGCGTATAAGCGATGTCTGTAGTGATTCTAGCTGGAGCAAAGAAAGTAAGCCGAGAGTTATCGCAGAGCAGTCTCTGAAAAATACTTGCATTAGCCGAAATGCAACTCATTTTGCTCGAGCATTAACACCTTGGACAGAAACCGTCATGGTTGCTTATCAAAAAGATGGAGACCTTCCTCAATTAGAACAAGGGATAAAGTTGATTGAATTAGGTCGTTATGAGCAAGCAATTGAGGTGTTCACAAATGCGCTACAAGAGGCAGAGCGAAATCTGTTAAAGCCCAAAATTATAGCCAAAGCATACTGGAACTTGGGATTAGCCTATGAATACAGTTGGAAGTTTCAAGATGCTTTAGACACGTTTGATAAGGGCTATTTGCTTCATAGTGATAAAAAATTTCTTAATGAAATAAGAAACACTGAGATGCTTCAGGCCAAACGAGAAAAGTTACTCAAGCAAAATCGCCAGATTATCGCTAATCAATAGTTGTTAATATTAAATGTAATGAGTTGTTTATCCAATATTGATACACAGGCAGAATATATTATTCTGCCTGTGGCTTTTTTCTTTGCGCAATTTATCTAATAGTTATCCTGTTTTTTCTTTGTTTTTTTCATCGAGTTCTTTCTCATGTCATTTTTATCAAACAGTTATACGTTGATCTTGTTTGGCGGCAATCATCAATTTGAATATTTTTTTTAAACATGTCGATTTTCGTTGCTCTCATTCGTCATTTATAGGCAATATCATTGGGTGAAGTATAAATAAAGAGGAAAATAAATATGCAATACCTATTACTTATCTACAATGCAGAATCAGCATCGCCTATGCCGGGAACGGATGAATTTTCTCAATTGATTGCGGGTTATACAAAATTCACCGAAGCAATAACATCGCAAGGGGTAATGGATGGTGGGAATGCATTGCAACCTATTAGCACCGCAACAACGGTAACCGTACGCAATGGTAAGACAGAATGCACTGATGGACCATTCGCCGAAACCAAAGAAGCCCTAGGAGGGTATTATTTAATCAATGTTGAGAGTCTCGATGAGGCGATTGAGATTGCGGCAAAAATACCAACCGCCGAATATGGTTCAATTGAAATTAGGCCGATTATGGTGTGGGAGTAACGAGATAGTTAACGCGAAGAGGTATTTTAGCGTTTGTTAACCCCGATTTATAAACTTATCGACGAGTTAATTCGTAAGGAAAGGGGTCGAATGTTATCGGCCCTGATTTCTTACCTAAAAGATTTCGAATTGGCTGAAGATGTATTGCAAGATGCCATCGTCGAAGCATTAAAAGCTTGGCCGTTGCAAGGCCTTCCAGCACAACCTATTGCTTGGCTGATTCAAACGGCTAGACGCAAGGCTATTGATAGAATTCGCCGAGATAAAAATTTCTCAGAGAAGCAGAGTCAATTGCAACTCATTGCTGAGTTAGAGAAATCAGTGTGTGGTGACCTGATAGATGAAAGCATACCGGATGAACGTTTGCGTTTGATATTTACTTGTTGTCATCCCGCACTTGTTGAAAACGCCCGTGTGGCGTTAACACTGCATACTTTAGGTGGTTTGACCACGACCGAAATTGCGCGAGCATTTCTTGTGCCTGAAACCACGATGGCACAACGTCTGGTTCGGGCTAAGCGAAAAATTAAAGTGGCAAATATTCCTTACCATGTGCCCGATAAAATATTATGGAAAGGGCGATTAGAGTCCGTGTTAGCGGTTATTTATTTAATTTTTAATGAAGGTTACTCGAGTTCTGTCGGTGACTCTTTGTTGCGTAATGAGTTAATTCACGAAGCGATTAGATTAGCAAAAATGCTCAGAAATATGCTTCCTTCGGAAACGGCAATATCCGGTTTGCTCGCATTAATGCTTTTACACGATTCACGCAGTGATGCAAGAGTTGATGAGCAGGGATGTTTTATTACGCTGGAAAAACAAGATAGAAATTTGTGGAAAACAGAGCAAATCGATGAAGCAGTGAGCCTGTTGCTGTCGACCATGGCAAAGGGTCAAATTGAGACGTATCAAATTCAAGCAGCTATCAGTGCTTTACATGCCCAGGCGAGATCATATGACGAAACAAATTGGTGTGAAATAGCGCTGTTATATGAAAAACTATATGCAATCCAGCCGAGTCCGATTTTTAGGTTGAATGCTTGTGTTGCATTGTCGATGTTTAAAAGTGTGGACGAAGCAATTGCAGCACTGGATATACTCGAGCGACAAGGCGGCTTGGAAGCGTATCAACCCTTTTTTGTGGTTAAGGCTGATTTATTAAGAAAAGCCAATAAGATAACTGAAGCAAAAAAGGAATACGCGAAAGCGATCACATTGACGGCTAATAAAGTTGAAAAAAGTCATTTAGAAAAAATCTATGCTAATTTATTCCTGGGTAATGACACTCCCTAGCTCGGCTCAGTTTTTTTATGAATCCCAGTGCCAGTATCATCCCTAAGCTTACAATCAGCACTCCGAGAATTTGTAATAAAGAGGGAGTCTCATTAAGTACGGGATATGCGAATATGAGCGCAAGACCTGGAACCAACGCAGCGAATACTGAACCGCGTGACGCGCCAAGAATTTCGACTGCTCGGGTATAATAGCAACGCGACGAGCACGGCTAACACACCTTGATAAAAAGCCTGAAGCAGAACTTCCGTGAGTGGAGCGCTGATATTGATAAATTTATAGCGTATGAGAACCGGTAAGAGCAGCGGCTCCGCGACCATGAAGCGCAGTGCAATAATATCCCAGGTGGTCAGTGATTAATCGATGCTTAAGCGGGTCGCGACAGGAAACATCGCCCAGATAATCGCTGCGGTAATGCCGAATAGGATGCCTTTGGAAAGCGTATTATTTGCCGGAGGTGTTGCGCTTCTAGACCTGATTTTCAACACTCCTAGTGGAGCAGCGAGTGTGTAGACAATATGGTTATCACACCCAGGCTAATCAAGCTTATCTGTTGGATGGAATCTTTGAAATCCGTTTTTTTATGTAAGCTCGGAATGAGGTCGGCAACCGCAACATAAATAAAACTGGCGGCGGCGATGGCTAAGATAAATGGCAATAGCGTTTCCATTTCTTGTAGACTGAAGTAAGCGAGCACACCGCCAATAACCGTGGTTAAACTTGACAATATATTGAAGAGCAAGGCCTTGGCGCGGGAAAATCCACTTTGCAATAGAATGGCAAAATCCGCTACTTCTTGCGGAATTTCGTGCGCGGCTACCGCGACAGCGGTGACAATGCCGAGATGAATATCGGTGAGAAAGGCGGCCGCGATGAGAATTCCATCAACAAAGTTATGTACGGCATCACCAAACAGTACCAGGGTACCCGCGGATGCATTGCTCTCCTCATTCGGATGATTGTGTGTCTGCGGGTTCGTTTCCGGTAAGTGCGCTTCGCAATCGAGCGAGTGGCAATGCCTCCACAACACAAATTTTTCCAGAATGAAGAACGCGAGAATGCCGATAAGCACAGTTAAGGTAATATCATGTGTGTCGGTAACGTTTGGGTTATTAATGGCGTGTGGTAACAAACCAAGAAATGCGGCACCGAGTAATGTACCGATGGCATAGCTGACTAAATGGGGTAATACCCATTGGCGTTTATGCTCGCTCAGCGTAAGAAATACGGCGGCTGCGAGAACACTTAGAATGCCGCCGATAAAACAAAATAAAATGATCCACAAAAGAACTGTCAAAATAGCATAACCTTGTTAATAACTTTATAGCTCATCACCGGAGATACCGAGCATACACTTAAAGCATCGTATAAATGTGTGGCATCGTTTTTATCTATGCATGACCGCTTTTCCAAATCAGGCTGGCCATTCTACCGGTTTGCCCATCTCTCCGGTACGAAAAAAACCGAGAATGGTCTTTAAACGTGCAATAGTCTCCGCCGTATATGTGGTTGATGCCCTGGCTTTTCAAACGTTGTTTTGCCAATAAATATAGATTAGCTAGCCACTTCGCTTTATGACAAGGATGGAATGCTTTTGTTGCATTGCTGTCTTGCGCGATAAAAGCTTGGCGTACTTCGGCGCCCACCTCAAATGATTCTGGGCCGATAGCCGGGCCTAACCAGGCCATGACTTGGCCAAGCGGAGTAGGCCATTGGTGTAGCAGGTTTTCGATGATGCCGGAAGCGAGGCTGCGCCAACCCGCATGCAATGCAGCAACCTGTGAGCCGCGGGTGTCTGTCAACAGTATAGGCAAGCAGTCTGCGCTCATGATGACGCAGATTTGATTTACGCGCTGGCTATAGCTGCCATCGGCTTTAGGCATTGTTGCGGGCTTTATTTTGCGATCTAAATCAACGAGCTCAATACCATGTACTTGGTTTAACCATGCGGGGGCACAAGGTAGCTGTAAATGTTTGCTCAGTAATTTTCGATTACGCGCAACTTGTGCAGGTTGATCATTGACATGCAAGGCGAGGTTAAAAGATTGGTATTCTTGGGTACTCGTTCCAGATGTTTCTAAGTGGCGTGTGGTTGAATATGCTTTGATATGACTGGGCGCCGGCCAATCTGGGCGAATCAATTCAGTGTTCACGGTTGGTGGTTTGCGAGTTGTTTGGCGAGATTTTGCATATCGCTGGGTATTGGTGCTTGCCAGCAAACAGGCTCGCCAGATCGTGGGTGGATAAAGCCTAGTTTTTCAGCATGCAGAGCTTGTCGCGCAAATTGACGCAGGGTATTGCAAAGTGCTTCATTGCCGCCAGCGGGTATGCGTAGTCTACCGCCATAAGTGGGGTCACCGACTAAGGGATGTTTTATATGCGCCATATGCACCCTGATTTGATGGGTTCTACCCGTTTCTAAGATCACGCTTAATTCGGTGTGCGTGAGATAGCGTGTGTGGATTCGATAATGTGTTATGGAGGGCCGTCCGCCTTTTATAACCGCCATTTTTGTACGTTGCTTAGGATGGCGTCCGATGGGTTGGTCAACGGTACCCCCGCCGGACATTGTGCCAACAACAATGGCTCTATAAGCTCTATCGAAGCGACGATTTTGCAGTTGTGCAACGAGATGGGAGTGTGCTTTGAGGTTGCGTGCGATCACTAAAAGGCCCGTGGTATCTTTGTCAAGGCGATGGATGACGCCAGCACGGGGTATTTGACTGAGTGATGCATCGTGATGGAGTAGCGCATTTAACAGCGTACCGTCAGGATTCCCCGCGCCGGGATGTACGACTAAGCCGGTGGGTTTGTTGATCATTATAATGTCGCTATCCTCATAAACGATATCCAGGGGTATGGCTTGAGGACTGAGCGGGGTTTCTAGGTGACAGGTTAAGGCATTAGCAAGGTCAACCTCGAGGAGTTCTTGGCCTTTCACCTTGTATTTGATTTTTGGTGTTGTGCCATCAACTTTGACAAATCCGTCTTTTATCCACTGTTGTAAGCGGCTACGGGAATAATCGGGTAGTAGTTTTGCTAAAACCTGGTCTAAACGTTGACCGCGGTGGTCAAATTCCAGTTTGGTGGTAAATAAATCATCAGGCATTTTGATTCTTCAGGCTTATATTTGGTTGATGCGGGTTTATGCGTGTTAGATCAGCGGGTGTAGTATAATCAAACAATGAGTACACCACCAATATGAATACGAATAACGGGGTATAATCTTAGAATTCGTAGTTGGACGGTATGCAGAGTGCGCATCCTCAGGGGTTTTTTCGCTAAACAGACTCATTTGTTTTCTCATCAAGCGCTTAACGGCGGAATCTAGGATAATTCCAAATGAATCAATAGCTCCGAGGAAAAATCCATAGGATGACGAAAGTCTAATTTTGGAGTGATTTCCTGATGCTAAAAGCAAGACTCGAGCAATTGCTCGGTTTAGGCTAGAATCTACTCCTGCTAACATAAGTATTGATGAAAACATGCGATTAAAAATATTCACGCTCTGCGTACTTTTTTTAGGTTTGATCTCGTTAATGGGCTGTGCGACCACGCTGGACGAACATTCCTTTGCGGACGAAGATTTAGACAAAACAGCGGCCAACATCTATAGGGAAGCAAAATCAGCTTTAGATAAAGGCGATTATGAAACAGCGATACAGCGCTTAGAGACCTTGGAAGCACGGTTTCCATTCGGTCGTTATGCACAGCAAGCGCAGCTGGATATTGCATATGCTTATTTCAAATTTGATGAACCCGAGTCAGCGGTTGCTGCGACCAATCGTTTTATTAAGCTCTACCCACGTCATGATAATGTAGATTATGCGTATTATCTAAAAGGTCTGGTGCGTTTTAGTCAAAGTCATAGTGTATTCGATAAGCTTTCCTCGCAAGACCCCGCAAAGCGGGACCCCCTCACGGTGCGTCAATCCTTTCAGCATTTTAATGAGTTGGTAACGCGTTTTCCGGAAAGCAGATATGCAGAAGACTCGCGTGAACGCATGATTTATTTACGCAATAATCTTGCGCGTTACGAGTTGTACGCCGCGAGATATTATCTGAAAATGGAGGCATACGTGGCGGCGGCCACCCGAGGGAAAAAAATTATTGAGTCTTTTCAATTAACACCATCAGTTCCTGAAGCCTTAGCCATTATGGTGCAAGCTTATCGCAAGCTGGGTTTGCATGATTTAGCGCGAGATTCAAAAGCAGTGTTAGAATTGAATTTTCCGCAACATGAGGTTTTAGCTAAGCTGTAATGGGTTTGAAGATGTGGTAGAGGAAAACAATCCGAATAGGTGACTTATGCAAGACTTGTTTGCAACGATTCGTAATCGACATTCAGTGCGTAAATTCCAGTCCGATATGCCGGTGGAAAAAGAAAAGCTACATGCTATTTTAGAGGCTGCATGTGCTGCCCCTTCAGCGGGCGATTTGCAGGCTTATAAGATTATCGTTGTTGCGTCGGCAGACAAACGAAGTCAACTTTGTGGGATTGCGAATAATCAAACGTTTATTTGCGAAGCTCCTGTTTGTTTGGTGTTTTGTACAGATGCTTCGCGCTCAGAGTCAGAGTTTGGCGAGCGGGGCAAGGATCTTTATGCGGTGCAAGATACCACTATCGCAGCTGCGTATGCACAGCTTGCTGTGGTCGCAGCAGGGTTAGGCTCTACTTGGATTGGTAATTTCAATGCCAACAAGGTTGCAGCAACCTTGAGCCTGGATAAAAACCTAGAGCCAGTGGCCATACTTAGTGTGGGCTACGCTGCTGAGTTTCCCGAGCCAACTTCACGCCGACATCTGGATTCGATGGTAGAGTATTTCTAGGGCGGGTCGATTTTTCGCCTAGCTACGGGTATAAGTGATCTCAAAATGCCCATTTACACAATGCGATGTAAACAATGGCTTAGGTTGTGAGTTTTATTACTTTGGTAGTATTTATATTGCTGCGGCATCTTCTTCCCCGGTTCGAATCCGTACTATTCGATCAATAGACGTTACGAATATTTTACCATCACCAATTTTTCCGGTTCTTGCGGCGCTGACAATGGCTTCGACAGCGGTGTCAACTTGCGCATTATTGATAACCACTTCAATCTTTATTTTAGGAAGAAAGTCAACGGCATATTCTGCGCCCCGGTATAATTCTGTGTGTCCCTTCTGGCGCCCAAAGCCACGCACTTCGGTCGCTGTCATGCCGGTAATGCCAATTTCCGATAATGACTCGCGTACATCGTCGAGTTTGAATGGTTTGATAATAGCTTCTATTTTTTTCACAGTTTTCCCTCTAGTTAGTTGACGCATATTTTTTCAGATCTTTAGTTCTTATTCTACCGGGAATTCCTTTTCCTTGTAACCGGATACCAACGGATAACGCCGGTCTTTGCCAAACGCGCGTGCGGTTATTCTTACCCCTGGCGGGGATTGGCGGCGTTTATATTCGTTGCGATCCAGTAGACCGATAACGCGTAAAACAACGTCTTTCGCAAAACCACGTTCAATAATGTGATTTACGGCTTGGTCTTTTTCAACGTATCGCTCGAGGATTTCGTCTAGTATGTGGTAAGGAGGTAATGAGTCTTGATCAACTTGGTTATCTCTGAGTTCGGCAGAAGGTGGGCGCTCAATGATTCGCTGAGGAATAATTTCGTGGTGCCGGTTACAGTATCGCGCCAGAAGAAAAACCATGGATTTTGGCACGTCTTTCAATACATCAAATCCTCCCGCCATATCTCCGTAGAGCGTGGAATAGCCTACGGCCATTTCACTTTTATTGCCGGTTGTGAGTACTATTTGGCCTTTTTTATTTGAAATAGCCATCAGGATAATGCCACGGCAACGTGCTTGTATATTTTCTTCGGTGACATCGGCTGCATAATCGGTGAATTCGTCAGACAGGCTGGATAAAAATGCTTGAAAGCTGGGTTCTATGCTGATGACTCGGTGTTTGACCTTGAGGTTCTTGGCCAGAGTTTCGGCGTCATCTACACTTATTTTTGAGGTATATCTGGATGGCATCATGACGGTTTGAACATTTTCTGCGCCTAGCGCGTCCACTGCAATAGCCAATGTTAAGGCGGAGTCGATTCCTCCTGACAAACCTAAAACAGCGCTGCTAAAACCGCTTTTTCTGACATAGTCTCTAACGCCGAGCACCAGTGTTTGGTATACCGCCTTAGCAAGTGGGGGATGTGGTGCCAACAATCCGTTACTCAGTCTGAGTTTATTTTGGATGATTTCAAATTCAACAATATTCTGTGTTTCGACAAAGGCAGGTTCACGATGGATGGTTTTTCCTTGTTCATTGGTAATGAACGATGCGCCGTCAAATACGAGTTCATCCTGACCGCCGACGAGATTGACATAGACAATCGGAATTTGGTTTTCAATCGAGCGCTCAGCAATTTTACTTTCTCGCGCTTCCATTTTTCCATAGTGAAAGGGCGAGGCATTCAGGTTGAGAATGAGTTCAGCACCTGCTTGATGTGCTTGTTTGATTGGTTTGGAGATCCATGCATCTTCACATAACGTAATGCCCAACTTTATGCCGTTAACCGTAAATATACTGGGTC
>CAZWUO010000061.1:0-17634 GCA_964636675.1 uncultured Ectothiorhodospiraceae bacterium | reverse complement strand
CTCGCGACCCCAACCTTGGCAAGGTTGTGCTCTACCAGCTGAGCTATTCCCGCAACGAGGCGTGTATTGTACTGACGGCAAAGCAACTGTCAAGCGCAATAATCCATGAGTTTTTATTAAGTTGCCAGGAAGTGTTCTCAATGAATACTAACGTACGGCAGTGTGCATGAGAACACTGCCTAACCACTAACATATCGGCTTACCTTGCATTTCGCCGCAGTTTACTCGTCTTTAAGTGTCGGCCATGCGGCCTTCATATAAACCAGCATTGACCATAATGTAAGCACTACCGCGAGATACAACAGCACTATCCCGATTTCAAACGTTGGAAATCCAAACAGAGGGTCACCGTATAACAACAGGGTGAGAGAAAACATTTGCACCATGGTTTTCACCTTCCCCATGGTGGAGACAGCAACGGCGGCACGCTCGCCTATTTCAGCCATCCACTCGCGCAGCGCAGAAACCGCTATTTCACGACCGATAATGACCACCGCAGGCAGTACTAATACGATGGTGGGGTATTTTTGCACTAACATCACTAAGGCTGCTGCTACTATGAGCTTATCCGCAACGGGGTCTAAAAATGCACCAAACCGCGAAGTTTCATTCCATTTTCGTGCAAGATAACCATCTAGCCAATCGGTGATCGCTGCGAGTAAAAATATAATCGCCGTGGCTTCATTTGTCCATTGATAAGGCAGATAAAAGCACAGCATGAAAATGGGGATCAACCCAATTCGCGCCCAGGTCAATATGGTGGGTATGCTCACGGTCTGAGACCTTCTTCGAGGTTTGTCTTATTGATGAAAAATATCATATATTTTTTGTGCCAGTCCTTTATTAATGCCCTTTATGCGCGCTAAGTCTTCGACGCCCGCGCTGGAGACGCCTTGTAAGCCCCCAAATTGGCGCAGTAATATTTGCCGCCGTTTTGGCCCCAGCCCCGGAATTTCTTCTAATATTGAGGTCTCACGTTTTTTTCCGCGACGCGCTCTATGCCCTTGAATCGCAAACCGATGTGATTCATCGCGTACCATTTGGATTAAATGCAAGGCGGGAGAATTTGTGGGCAGTATAAAAGGCTGTTGCTTTCCAGACAACCAAAGAGTTTCCATACCGGGCTTGCGACCCACTCCTTTAGCGACGCCGAGCATGATGACACCCGTCACCTGGAGTTCTTCCAATACTTGCTCTGCCTGGCTTAGTTGCCCCTTGGCGCCGTCTATTAGCAAGATATCGGGGAGCTTGCCCTCGCCTTCTTGTAAGCGTTTATAACGTCGCGTCAGTGCTTGATGCATCGCTGCATAGTCATCGCCCGGTGTAATATCTTTGATATTAAATCGTCGGTAATCTGATTTCAGCATGCCATTGGTATCACATACCACGCAAGAAGCCACGGTCGCTTCACCCATGGTATGACTGATATCAAAACATTCAATGCGCAAAGGCATATTTTCCAGGCCTAAGACATCTTGCAAATTTTCAAAACGACTTAAAATGTTTGCTTTATTCGCTAAATGTGTGTCCAGCGTATTTTGTGCATTGGTCAATGCAAGCTGTAACCAACGTGATCTTTCCGTCCGCACATTAAATGAAAACACCACCTTTTTGCCCAATTGCTCACTCAGTACGGCCTGTAATAAATCGGCATCGGAGGGTTTTGCGCTGAAAACAATTTCAGTCGGTATGGTATGCCCCGTCTGATTACTCACATAATGTTGTGCCACGAAGGCGCCCAATAACTCCGCGATGCTGCGGTCTTTCGCTTGCTTCGGGAAAAAAGCTTTATTTCCGAGATTGTTGCCACCCCGAAAATAAAATACTTGCACACAGGCAATGCCACCACCCGTTGCGGCTGCGATAACATCGATGTCTTTTCTACCTTCTGAGGTGACGTATTGACGTTCTTGAATTTTGCTCAATGCTGCTATTTGATCGCGATACTTCGCCGCCAGTTCATATTCTAACTTTTCGGCTTCACACTCCATTTTAGTAGCGAGTTCATCAATCACTTCATTATTTTTACCTTCGAGAAACATCGACGCATGTTTGACCTCTTCGGCGTATTTTTCGGGGCTTATTAAGTCGACACAGGGCGCGCTACAGCGTTTGATTTGGTATTGCAAACAAGGACGTGATCGATTTTTAAAAAAACTGTCGGCGCATTGCCGCACCGGAAAAAGCTTTTGCAATAAATTAAGTGACTCGCGCGCAGCACCCGAGCCGGGATAAGGCCCAAAAAAACGCCCTTTTTCTTTGCGTGAGCCGCGGTAATAACTCAGCCGTGGATAGTGTTTATCGGCAGACAAGTATATATACGGATAGCTCTTATCATCCCGGTATACAATATTATATTGTGGGCGCAATGATTTGATGAGGTTGCTTTCGAGGATTAAGGCTTCATTTTCGGTATGCGTGACGGTGACTTCGATATGTCGGATTTGCGCAACCATGACGCGGGTTTTTGGGGTTAAATCACTTTTGGTGAAATAACTCGATACTCTTTTTTTTAGATTTTTTGCTTTCCCTACATAAATCACATCAGATTTTTCATTCTGCATGCGATACACACCTGGCGCAGCGGTGAGATTTTTTAAAAACTCCTGACTATCAAATTCTTTGTTAGCAAATGCGTCTTCCATGTAACGAGGGCCTAAATACCTGCAAGCTTTAGCGCACGCTTAAAAACATCGTGAAACATTTTTTCAGTGAGTCGCTTGGTTTGCGTGTTATAACGACTGCAATGGTAGGAATCAACCAAGTAATGCGCGTCTAATTCATGCACGGCCGCATGCGCAAATTTATATGAACTCAACTTTAATGCTTGCGCCTTTAACACCGCATTATGCGCAACCCCACCCAATGCGATGATGACACTGCCCTTAGGCATTTCGGCTATTTCATCCACCAAAAATTGATTGCAAATATTCACTTCTTCACCCGTCGGTTTATTCTGCGGCGGTAAACATTTTACGGCATTGGTTATTTTACATTTTATTAATCTAAAACCGTCGTCGAGTGAAACCGATTCAGGTTTATTCGCCAAACCAAACTTAAACAGGGTTGCATACAATAAAACACCTGCGGCATCACCGGTAAATGGACGCCCGGTTCTATTCGCTCCGTGCATTCCAGGCGCAAGCCCGACAATGAGAATTTTCGCTTTTTTAGCTCCATAAGGCGCTACCGGTAACGCATGATAATCGGGGTGCTGCTTTTTGACAGTGCATAAAAAATCAGCTAAACGTTTACATTTTTTGCAATTTTGGTCAAACATAACTCACCACTTGATTTCGATTAAGCGAGTATAACAGTCGGCAAGCCCTGAACGTATATTCCGTGTTTACTAAAAACGAGGTGCAGGATGTTTTGTCCCTTGGTAATATGACGGGATTACAACATGCTCAAAGCCTCAATAACTCTCTATAACATAAACATAAAAAAGCACTGACAGCGGCAATGTCATTAAGTTAACAAATAACAGTGCAAAGCCATTTAATTACCAGGAGGAGTCTTACCTATGAGTTCTACGCTACAGTCTATTTTCAATTTCCTACGTGGTCGCACACCTGAGTCGACAAAACCACTAGCAGAAACCCCTATGAATATGGCACCCGAGAACCCGACACCGGAAGATAATGCAAAAAATATAAACGCAGATACCGGCACAGAAACCAAAACATCCGTGAATATTGATTCCATTTTGTTAGAAAACCGGCTCTTTGAGCCGCCACAAAGCTTTGTCGATGCTGCTAATTTAAGCAAATCAGCACTGGCTGACTTATATCAAGAAGCTGAAAAAGATTACCAAGGTTTTTGGGCCAGACAAGCCCGCGAACACATCAGCTGGCAGCAACCGTTTAGCCAAGTCCTCGATTCGTCCAATGCGCCGCATTACCAATGGTTTAGTGATGGCTTGCTCAATGTTTCTTATAATTGCTTGGATCGTAACCTGGCCGATAAAGGAGACAAAACAGCGATTATCTTCGAAGGGGAAGGCGGCGATGTTACAAGCCTGACTTATGCTGAATTGCACGCCAAGGTGTGTCAGTTTGCGAATACTTTAAAAGCACACGGTGTTAACAAAGGCGATGTGGTTGTTATCTATATGCCGATGACACCTGAAGCCACGATTGCGATGCAAGCCTGCGCCAGAATCGGCGCCATACATTCTGTGGTCTTTGGTGGTTTTTCAGCGGCATCATTGCGTGACCGGATTGAAGATGCGGGCGCAAAAATGCTGATTACCGCGGATGGTGGTACCCGTGGTGGAAAAATTGTTGAATTAAAAGCAGCGGCCGATGCTGCGCTCGACAATGCCTGCACAAGTTTGCAGAAAGTAATTGTATACCAGCGCACCGGCCATGAAATCGCAATGCAAAAGGGACGGGATATTTGGTGGAACGACGCCATTGCAAACCAAACAAGCGATTGCGAACCCGAGTGGGTCAGTAGCGAGCATCCGTTGTTTTTACTTTATACCTCAGGCTCTACGGGTAAACCCAAAGGCATACAGCATTCCACGGGCGGATATTTATTGAATACCATCCTAACGATGAAATGGGTGTTTGATATAAAAGACAGCGATGTATTTTGGTGTACAGCCGATGTAGGCTGGATTACCGGTCACAGCTATGTCGCGTATGGCCCTCTTGCCACCGGTAGTACGATGCTCATGTATGAAGGCGCACCCACCGTGCCCGACGGTGGCCGCTTTTGGAAAATTTGCCAAGATCACAAGGTTTCAATTTTTTATACCGCGCCGACGGCAATACGTGCACTGATGAAATTCGGCGATGATATTCCTAATAGTTATGACTTATCCAGCATTCGTTTACTCGGCACGGTGGGTGAGCCGATTAATCCGAAAGCCTGGATGTGGTATCACCAAGTCATTGGGAAAGAACGTTGCCCGATTGTCGACACCTGGTGGCAAACCGAAACAGGCGCCCACATGTTAGCGCCGATACCCGGTGCCATGCCCACCAAGCCAGGTTCGTGTACCCGCGCCTTACCGGGCATTGATGCTGACGTTGTCGATAAAGATGGCAATCCTATTACCGAAGCGAATCAAGGCGGTTTACTCGTCATTAAAAAACCCTGGCCCTCGATGCTCAGAGATGTATGGGGAGACCCACAGCGTTACAAAGAGACTTATTGGGGCGAATGGGGTGGTAAATATTATGTCGTTGGTGACAGTGCGCGCAAAGACGCCGATGGTTATTTTTGGATTATGGGGCGGATAGATGATGTATTAAATGTTTCCGGCCATCGACTCGGTACCATGGAAGTGGAGTCCGCCCTGGTCGCCCATGAACAGGTTGCTGAAGCGGCGGTGGTGGGATACCCACATGATATCAAAGGCGAGGCTATTTTTGCTTATGTGGTATTAAAAGGTGACCGCCCTGCGAATGGTATTGACGAAGCATTAACAATAGAACTACGTCACTGGGTTGCTAAAGAAATCGGCCCCATCGCAAAACCCGAGCAAATTCGTTTCGCTGATAATTTACCAAAAACACGCTCCGGAAAAATCATGCGCCGCCTATTAAGAACCATCGCCAAAGGTGAAAAGATTACCCAAGATACTTCCACCTTGGAAAACGCAGCTATCTTGGATCAGTTACAAGGTAAGATTTAGGGCACTTTACTCCTTCGAATCAACAGACCGGCTAAAGCCTCGACCTCGACCTCGACCTGCAAAGCAGGAGTTTTGGAAATCGAGGCTTTAGCCGGTCTGTTGATTCAACGTCGCTGTACCCGTAAAAAAAACAGCATAATATCACGTGTTTTTAGGATCATTCTTCCCCTCCTTCCAAACATACCATTCTTGGCATACCGCACTAAGGTACGTGTATTGCTATCTGAAGAGTTAAAACATCTCGGTGTATCACTCGAGAGTTGACTTATTGCACTAGACCTCTGTTGTAAGTTGTTATACAGCGTGTTTTTTACGTATTTTTCACCGTGTTAAATTACGCTGTATAGATAAAGATAAACAGAGTTTCTTTTGAAAATTCGTCGTTGTTTCATGACAGCCATGACTCTTTGATTTTCATTTGAGTTTACGGCTATGAAAAAAATATGTAACTGCCCAGATTGCATTTGATTTGTTCGAGAACAAGGAAAAAGCGCTCATCGGACAAATCAAGGGTGAGCTGAGTAGTTACAAAAATATTAACCTACTTCAGAGGATATAAACCACTATGAAAATGCAAATCACTTTATTATTACCCCTATCATTGCTCGCATTGGCCGGATGCGCCAGCAACAAACCCATTGCGGAACCAATAACCCACGAACCCGTCAGGATTGATGTCGTTGAAGAAAAACCCGCGTTAATTTCTGCGACCGAGGCACCAGTCACTCAAGTCATTAACATCAAAGCAAAACCACCCGAACCCGCTAAGACCACGACGGTATTATTCGATTTCGACTCCAGTCAGCTCAACAAAGAAAACCGAAAAATTATCAGCACCCATGTAGGCTTCCTGGTCGATAACCCTGAGTTTAGCGTTAAAATAGAAGGCCATACGGATGATCGTGGCTCTCAGCGTTACAATAAAGTATTGGGCGTGCAACGTGCGAATGTGATTAAACAAGAACTAATTCAACAAGGCGTGCAGCGTCAGCAAGTAACCATCACCAGTTATGGCGAAGAAAAACCCCAGCTCCAAGCACAAAATGAAAATGCATGGGCTGCTAACCGTCGAGCCGTTTTTGTTTACACCGATACGCTTGCCAAACAACAAAATAACGTCACTGAAAATGACGACTCTTTGCTCGCGGAATCAGGGCTGTAAATGTTAGGGTCTGTCGTCAATTGATATGATCATATTTTAATTGACGGCACGCCTTAAATGTCTCTTCTAGGGAACCTCTGAGGAACAGGTTTTTGATGCGATGAATATATTTTCAAACGACGATACCTGAATGTCCTGCGATAATTTCCCAGGCATTTTTTGATACCCTACGCCAAACACGCGTAAAACGAAAATTATTCTCCGATTCTTCATCGTTAAAACGAGCAACAATATGGGCATGCGCAACGACAATGGCGATATCTCCATAAATTTTAATTTTTTGATCAGAAATCACAATCTTACTAATTTTTAATATTTTTTGTTTATGTGCCGTTAAATCATCTTTTTTAGTCATCAGCTGACCGAGATGGTTGGTAAAAATAAGATCAGTTGCAAGCAATTTATCGAGTTCAGCGATGTCTGAATAAAGCATTGCTTGTTTTAGCTGATCTTCACATTCTAGAATTTGATTTTCAATTGACTGATTCATTTTCACTGTTTTCCTCTACGTCCTAGAAGATCGATCTGAGCTATCCCACACTCTAGACTACCCGACCAACGTCCCATATAATAGATTCCCTTTATCTTAGAGACCCCTTAGATAAAAAATAAAATTCAGGCTATCGAACTTTTCATCATGATGCAAAATAAAATCACTTTAAGCGGAAAACTCATTGCTACCACTATTTTTCTGGCACTCATTTTTCTTGCCCTATACGGCACGCTTGATAGCAAAGGCGAATATTATACAAATGATGCTTTCGAGAGATCACTCGTAACCTTTGGAATCGCTCGCGGATTAAATGGAGTTATTTCAGTCGCCCAAGGTACCGAAGTTGCGTTACACCCCGCTGGGCTTGGTGTGAACTTTGCGCCAGGTCAGGTATTAGACCCAATCAATGATTTGGTAGAGCAGTTCTCATGGGTGATGTTAGCCGCATCGGCTTCCTTAGGCATCCAAAAAATATTTCTTTCGATAAGCGCAACTGAGGTGGTGAGTGGCTTTTTAGTCGTATTATTGAGCCTGTATTGCATCAGCATATGGTGGCCAAAATTATTTTCATTGACGACACGTAAGCTGATTCTTTCTGCGGTAATTATTATATTATTCCTGCGCTTTTCGGTGCCACTATCCACCATCGGCAGCGAACTATTATACGAGCAGTTTTTACAACAGCAGTATACCGAGTCGACGGAAAAACTGGGCAACACGGTGGAAACCATTAGCAAAATAAGCAATGAAGAAGAACCAACTCAATTCAAAACCGATGAGGGAGCGCTGGATAAAGTAAAACGATTATTTAATTCTGCCACTGATAACTTGTCGCTGAAAGACAAACTCGAGAAGTATAAAACATCGGCAGCAGAAGCAACGACCTATGTGATAAATTTAATCGTGGTATTTACAATTCAAACCATCATTTTTCCGTTATTCTTTTTATGGACTATTTATCGCAGCATGAAATTGATTTGGTCGAAGCTGTTAGCAACATAATCTTCGCTGGATGATAGGCATTAATGAAAAGAGACCGTTTGACCCCTTTTCTTATATCAAATATAAAATTAAGCACTACGCTTCTGAATATACTTCTATGAATTATTCTGTAACTTGATCTAACGTTAGACCTAAAGCATCAGCCCATTTTTTGCGTGTTCGTTTTTGAGGTGTTGTATTTGGCACTTCTTGTTGAGCAACCGCCCCTTGGGATATACTTAAACGTTCTGCCATTTCTTCTTGAGTGATATCAAGATATTCACGCCACGCGCGAAGCAATGACAAACCGTCTTCTAAATTGCGTTTTACGACTTCGTGAGGGATTGTCGGCGTTTTGTTTAGCTCTCTCTCTTCAAGCAAGGCAAGAAATTCTTTATATTGCACAACAGCAAAAGCAGGTTCTCCGTTTTGCTCGATAGTTTGATATTTTATTTCAGTATGTTTGCTCATCTCGTTTTTTTACCTCGTCAATACGAATTACTTTGATTGTAGTTAATGCGCTGAAGAATACGCGGTATCGGCCAACTCGGAGTCGATAACTGAACTTGTGATTACTCAAAGTTTTAACATTCTGAACGTCAGGAAACTTTTTTAATGTTTCAACAGCTGAAATGATTGCGCCACGTTTTGAATTGTCGATCTTCTTCAGCTGTTTACGTGATTTTGTTGTCCATTCGATTGAGTGCATACTTGCAATTATAAGCAAAACATCAGTGTATTTCAAGAATAACCAGTATAATATTAGTGTTTAATTAGCGGTTTTGGTTGTTTTTCCTCCTTCATACCATTCCCCCCCTCTGCCGCATGAGCGCTACTTAACGCCGCGAAAAAACAAACATTATTAATATTTGGCTAAAATTAAAAAACAAGAGCTAGCTGATTCAACATTTGTCTGTTACCACGGCAGGCTTGATAATTGCCTTACCAGATGATCGCGACCCTGACGCATTCACGCTTGATGAGATTGGTCTGATTACAAACACAGACCCATACGACGAAAAAGAACATGTGAATTTCAAAGCGTGCCAGGGTACGTAATTACAAATGCACTAGAACGTCAATATAAAATCACCGGCAATTTACCCGCCCAAAAAATTAATGTTGTGCAACGCGATAATCGAACAATACAAACCGAAAAAGTACACTTCGTTTTTTTCAACACAAAAACCAAAGCCGCACACATAAGCTGTAAGTCACTACGCAAGCATTTTTTTGCAGGCCACCTTTATTGATGCTGGAATCAGATACCGTGGCCCAGGTCAATGCAGACACACTTACATTTCACAAATGCTAAAACAGCCCGCATGGATTTACAATGGATCAGCAAACAAACCGGTACTAGCGTCGAAATGATTCGAAGAAAATATGGAACCTGGATCGAAGAAGACGCCCCCAGACATGATCACCTTGGCAGAACAAAGACTCGGCATAACAGAAAAATAACAATAATACTTACTTTACAGTCCCAGCTTTAGTCCCAAAAATCGTCCCATAAGCAATCTTGAATTTATAACTTATTGAAATTACCTGTTTTTTATTGGTCGGGACGAGAGGATTTGAACCTCCGACCCCTACAACCCCATTGTAGTGCGCTACCAAGCTGCGCTACGTCCCGTCGACCGATAAAACTTATTTTGTGCTGATCGAGTGATAGCACTAACGACACAACATTCTTTGTAGGAATGAAACGCGGCATTCTATATTATTTATTGCAAGGGATAAATCTTATTATTGCAGAACCAACTATTTTATTCGTTGAGCATCTCTAAAACATCTTCGAGCTCACCGCATAACTCTTTAACGAAGTCATTATTATGCACCGGTTGAGCCTCTTGGGGTTTGGCATTTTTCCCAGTTATTTGTTGCCGCGCACCGTCAATCGTAAAACCATTCTCATACAACAAACTACGAATCTGGCGCACCATGAGTACATCGTGTTGCCGATAATAGCGTCGATTGCCTCTGCGTTTGGTAGGCTTAAGTTGTGGAAACTCCTGCTCCCAATACCGCAGCACGTGTGGTTTAACCAAACAAAGCTCACTCACTTCACCGATCGTGAAGTAACGCTTGCCCGGTATCGGAGGGAGTTCTGCGTTACGGTTGTTGTTGCTCACTACCAGTATATGCCTCAACTCTTGCTTTGAGTTTTTGTCCTGGACGAAATGTAACGACCCGACGCTCTGATATTGGAATTTCTTCCCCGGTTTTAGGGTTTCGGCCGGGTCTTTGACGCTTATCACGTAGGGTAAAGTTTCCGAACCCTGATAACTTAACGCATGTGCCTGATTCGAGTGAAACTCTTACCTCTTCAAAAAACAAATCAACGAGGTCTTTTGCCTCGCGCTTGTTCAAGCCAAGCTCTTCAAAAAGTCTTTCCGCCATATCTGCTTTTGTTAACGCCATAGACTACACTCTCAATGTTGCCCCAACGGTTTCTTTTAATGAAATCAATACCTTCTCGATAATAATCTCTACTTTATCGTCGGTGAGGGTTTCTTCATCATCCTGTAAGGTCAAACCAATTGCAAGACTTTTCTTGCCCTTAGCGACCCCATTTCCACGATATACGTCAAATATTTCTAACTGCTTGAGTAACGATCCTCCAGACTGAAGGACGTTATCAACTAAGACCTGAGCCGTGACTTTTTCCGCAACGACTAATGCCAAATCCCGTTTAATCGATGGGAACTTCCCTATCGCTTTATATTTAGGTATTTGACCTTGCTGTAACTTGGAAATATTGAGTTCAAACATACAAATATTGCCAGTAATACCTAACTGTTTTTGTATACTTGGGTGCAACACACCTAAATAACCCAAAACATCCCCATTGTGCATAATTTTTGCTGTTTGCCCAGGATGTAACGCTGAATGTTTGCCCGCGATAAAGATATATTCATCAATAGTTTGGGTCAATCCTAGAAGAGCCTCAACATCCCCTTTTAGGTCAAAAAAGTCAACTTTTCTTGATTCAATCGACCAATTTGCGGGTTCCGCGCCTCCACAGGCTATTCCCGCAATCATACGCTCTTGTAGTATGCGACCTTCGTGCCGATAAAAACGCATTCCTGTTTCGAATATTCTGACCCGCGTTTGCTGTCTCGCACGGTTGTAAAACAAGGTTTTTAGCAGGCTTGACCACAAGGTTGTACGCATCACCGTCATTTCTGCGGATAGCGGATTTTCAAGTTGGATAACTTCAGTGTCGGGATCCAGCAACTGTTGTATAGCAGAATCAACAAAACTGTAAGTAATACATTCGTTATATCCTCTATCGAGTAACACATTTTTTAATCGGCTGATGCGGGTATGTGCTTCCGGCTTAGGGTTTATTTGCATACTACTTTGCGGCATGTGCTCAGGAATATTGTTATACCCATAAACTCGACCGACTTCTTCGATCAGGTCTACTTCAATACTAAGATCAAACCGGTAACTCGGAGGAATCACTTTTAGCCCATCTTTTTCGATGTTTACCTGCATACCAAGACGTTTTAGAATGCTCTTAATCTGCATCTCTTCCAGCGGTATACCCAATACACGAGCAATCTGGTTTTTGCGCAAAAGAATAGGCGCTCTAAGCGGCAAGTAATTTTTGTTTTCTACTTTGACAATCGGCCCGATTTCTCCGCCCACGATATCAAGAATCAATTGGCTAGCGCGTTCAAGCGCTTTTTCTTGCAACTGATAATCTACGCCGCGTTCGAAACGATACGAAGAATCCGTTTGCATGCCATAACGTCGTGCTTTACCACGGATAGCATCTGCTGAGAAAAATGCGCATTCGAGTAATATGGCCTTGGTATTTTCAGTGACGGATGATTGCAAGCCACCCATGACACCGGCAAAAGCCAAGGGTTTTTTATCATCTGCAATGACGAGAATTTCTTCATCCAGGGCAATCTCTGATTCATCCAATAAGATAAGCTTTTCATTCTTTTGCGCTCGACGAACCGTAATACCGCCTTCAAGTTTATCTAAATCAAATGCATGTAAAGGCTGGCCATACTCTAATAATACATAATTCGTCACATCAACCGTCGGACTAATGCTACGCACTCCCGCACGACGCAGATGTTCTTTCATCCACAACGGCGTCGCGGCCTGTGCGTTAATATTTTTAATCACTCGCCCTAGATAACGTGGACAATCTTCTGCCGCTTTAACATCAATCCGAATCACATCGTCGACGGTCGGGCTTAACACTTCAACCTTGGGAAGTGATACTTCTAGGTCATTTAAAGCAGCCACTTCACGGGCCATTCCGGCAATGCTCAGGCAGTCTCCTCGGTTTGGCGTAAAATCAACTTCGATGATGTTATCGTCTAGGATTAAATAGTCTCGAATTGATTGTCCGACGGGTGCATCCACCGGTAATATCAATAAACCATCAGCCTGCTCTGCCATGCCTAATTCAGCTTCGGAGCACAACATACCAAAAGACGCTACACCGCGTAATTTGGCTTTTTTTATTGCCATACCATCGGGTAATACGGCGCCAATTTTGGCGGCCGCTACTTTGGCACCTTGAAACACATTGTTTGCACCACAGATAATCAGCAAGTTTTCGGCAGCACCAACATCAACAGTACATAGGTTTAGTTTATCAGCTGCCGGATGTTTTTCCATGGCGACAACTTCAGCAACCACCACATGATCGAAATCCGCTGCTGCCGGTTCTACTGAATCGACTTCTAAACCCGCCATAGTCAGCTGTTCCGCCAAAGCCGCGGTAGAACACTTGGGATTAACCCATTGTCTTAGCCATTTTTCACTGAATTTCATAGGTGTTTCTCATTCTTACTTTTATCTCGAACTTTACCCAAACTTTTACCTAAACTGTTGCAAAAAACGTAAATCGTTTTCAAACATCAAACGTAAATCGTTAATCCCGTAACGCAGCATCGCCAAGCGATCGGCTCCCATACCAAATGCATAACCCACATACTCATCCGGATCTACATTCACATTTTTTAAAACCTGGGGATGCACCATGCCGCAACCACCCACTTCAAGCCAACCCGTTTGGCTACATACTCGACAACCCTTGCCCGTACACATGACACATTGTATGTCGACTTCGGCAGAAGGCTCGGTAAACGGAAAATAAGAGGGACGAAAACGCAATTGCAATTCTTTACGCTCAAAAAAATGTTGCATGAATTCTTTGAGCGTGCCTTTTAAATCAGCAAATGTTACGTGTTTGTCCACCAGCAAACCCTCGACTTGATGAAACATGGGTGTATGAGTAACATCAAAATCACAACGATAAACCCGCCCCGAAGAAATAATTCGGAAAGGTGGCTCGCTGTTTTCCATCACCCGTATTTGTACCGATGATGTTTGTGTACGCAATAAGGTATCTGGGTCAATGTAAAAAGTATCTTGCATCGCACGCGCAGGGTGATTCTGCGGAATATTCAATGCCTCGAAATTATGGAAATCATCTTCTATCTCTGGGCCATGCGCCGTGGTAAAACCCATGTCAGAAAAAAAGGCTTCCACGCGTTCAATCGTACGGCTAATAGGATGTTTGCTACCTACTTGTTGCCCACGCCCCGGTAAAGTGACATCGATAGCTTCTTCGGTAAGTTTAGCTTCAAGCTCTGCCGTTTGAAAAGTGTTTTGGCGTGCATTAATCGCCTGCTGTAAGACCTGCTTTGCTTGGTTAATTTCTTGACCTACTTTAGGCCGTTCTTCGGACGATAACTTACCCAAGGTTTTAAGCTGAGCGGTTAAACTGCCTTTCTTACCAAGGTATTGCACACGTATATCATCTAATGCTTTTAGATTTGACACAGATGTTATTTGCGCTAGGGCTTGTTCAATTATTACTGCTATTTGTGGAAGTTGATTTTGCATTTTCTGGTTAATTTAGTGACGGATGATTGATAAACGTTGTTGCTCTGGCGGTGAAACAAAAAAGGGAAGGCATCCACCTTCCCTTTTAAAATATCGACAGGTTTCTGCAAATCTACGCGTTCAAACCTACTTTCGCTTTTTCGGCTAAAACAGCAAATGTGTCTTTGTCAAATACGGCGATATCGGCAAGTACTTTGCGATCAATTTCGATTTCAGATTTTTTCAAACCATTAATGAATCGACTATACGACAAACCATTCACTCTCGCCTGCGCGTTTATACGCACAATCCATAATGAACGAAATTGACGTTTGCGCTGTTTGCGATCGCGATAAGCATATTGGCCTGCTTTAGTCACCGCTTGTTTGGCGACTCGATAGACACGACTACGCGCGCCATAATAACCTTTTGCTGCTTTTAATACTTTTTTGTGCCGCTTACGTGCTTGCACACTACGTTTAACTCTGGCCATTTTCTGGAATCCTCTTTAATGATATAGGTATAAGTAAAACAAGTGATTGCGACTACGCAAGCATGCGATTTACACGACCTACATCGGACTCAGAAACCGCCATGGGCGAACGCAAGTGACGCTTCCGCTTAGTGGTCTTCTTGGTAAGAATATGACTACGGTGTGATTGCCCGCGCTTAATATGGCCTGAGCCAGTTTTACGAAAGCGCTTTTTAGCACCGCTAACAGTTTTCATTTTTGGCATTTTACTACTCCGCATTGCAGACTCATTGGTCAGGTGGCTTGCGCGCTTAATTACCTGAGATAATGTTCTGATTGTTATACATGAACACTTTAAGAGAGTAGAGAGTGTCGCAAGCAGGCTGTCTCACTTAGGATGAATCTATACTGCAATCACCTAAACCCGACAATCTCTTGGAACAACGTTAAATCTCTTAAACAGTGCCCTACTTCGTTTTTTTGGGGCCTAAAACCATGACCATTTGGCGACCTTCCATCCGAGGATATTGCTCAACGGTTCCATGATCCGTCAAATCAGCTTCTATCCTTTTCAGTAAATCGCGACCAATTTCCTGGTGAGCCATTTCACGTCCGCGAAAACGCAATGTGACTTTGGCTTTATCCCCATCGTTTAAAAAGCGAATCAGGTTGCGTAGTTTTACCTGATAATCGCCTATTTCAGTCCCCGGACGAAACTTAATTTCCTTGACCTGAATTTGCTTCTGTTTCTTCTTGGCTGCCGCTAGCTTTTTATTCGACTCAAATACATATTTCCCATAATCCATGACTCGGCATACTGGGGGTTCAGCAGTCGGTGAAACCTCTACCAAATCCAACTCTGCTTTATCGGCGATCTCGAGTGCTTGCGCAATAGTAATTACGCCAACAGCTTCTCCTTCAGCGCCAAGCAATCGTACATTAGGGGCAGTAATTTCGTCATTTAAACGAACATCACGTTCTTTTTGTTTTCCAGCAGCGATAATTATTCCTCCGAAACAGTTCTACCGAGCTGCTTCACGGCATGGCTTAGATGTTCGGAAAAAGCCTCAAATGACATGGATCCTAGATCTTCACCAGCACGTGTACGCACAGCAACGGTCTGATCAGCAACCTCTCGATCACCAATCACTAATATAAACGGCACACGCTGTAATGTGTGCTCGCGAATTTTAAAGCCGATCTTTTCATTTCTCAAGTCGGAATTCACCCTGAAACCTTGTTTTTTCAGGTTTTCTGCAATTTTTAGTACATATTCGCTCTGTTTGTCGGTAATGTTTACGACTACCGCTTGTATTGGAGCCAACCATGCGGGCATGGCACCCGCAAAATTCTCGATTAATATGCCGATAAACCGCTCCAAAGACCCTAATATAGCACGGTGTAACATGACGGGCGTTTGCCGCGACCCATCTTCGGCAATGTATTGCGCACCCAATCGGCCAGGCGTTGAAAAATCCACCTGAATGGTACCACATTGCCAAACTCGGCCAATGCAGTCTTTCAAAGAAAATTCGATTTTAGGGCCGTAAAATGCACCTTCGCCGGGCTGCAAATCCCAATCCAGGCCTTTGGTATTCAAGGCGCGTTCAAGCGCATGCTCTGCTTTGTCCCAAAATTCGTCGGAACCGACTCTATTTTCAGGGCGCGTAGATAATTTGATAATGACTTCGTCAAAGCCGAAGTCCGCATAAACCCCAAATAATAAATCGATAAAATCAGATACTTCATCCTGAATTTGCGCTTCAGTACAGAATATATGTGCATCGTCCTGGGTGAAACCACGAAGTCGCAATAAACCATGCAAAGTACCCGAAGGTTCATTGCGATGACAACAACCAAACTCCGACATTTTTAGCGGTAAGTCCCGATAACTTTTTAGACCTTGGTTATAGATCAGCACATGGCAAGGACAATTCATCGGCTTGACCGCATAGTCGCGGTTTTCCGCTGCTACGGTAAACATATCATCGTGAAACTTTTCCCAATGACCGGATTTTTCCCATAATGAACGATCCACAATCTGCGGAGTTTTTACTTCTTGATAACCTTGTTCCCGAATACGCGCACGAATATAATTTTCGACAAGCTGATATATTGTCCATCCTTTGTCGTGCCAAAAAATCATGCCCGGCGCTTCTTCTTGGAGATGAAACAAATCCAGATGTTTACCTAAACGCCGATGATCACGTTTTTCGGCTTCTTCGAGTCGATGCAAATAGGCTTTTAAGGCTTTTTTATCTTTCCATGCAGTGCCGTATATGCGTTGCAGCATTTCATTATTGGAGTCGCCACGCCAATAAGCACCCGCGAGCTTCATGAGCTTAAACGCCTTGATGCGCCCAGTACTCGGCACATGCGGGCCACGGCATAAATCGATAAACTCTCCTTGCTCATATAATGAAAGCACTTCACCGCGCGGAATGTCTTCGATAATTTTGGCTTTATAGTTTTCCCCGATGCCTGAAAAGAAATCAATCGCTTCTTCTCGCGGCATAACCTTACGCACAATGGGCACATTTTGCTTGACGATCTCGCCCATGCGCTTTTCGATTTTTGCTAAATCTTCGGGAGAAAAACCTGGCTCATACGCAAAATCATAATAAAAACCATTTTCAATCACGGGTCCAATGGTCACCTGTGCGGCGGGGTATAATTGTTTTACGGCTTGTGCCAGCAGATGTGCAGCTGAGTGGCGAATGATGTCAATGCCTTCATCATCGCGATCGGTAATAATGGCAAGCGCTGAATCTGTCTCGATAATATAAGAAGTATCCACAAGCTTACCGTCGATCTTCCCCGCTAAAGCGGCTTTTGCGAGACCTGGGCCGATGTCGGCTGCAACATCATGCACCGAAACGGGTTGATCAAAACGTCGTGTAGACCCATCAGGTAAAGTAACGGAAGGCATTCTGTCGTTTCCTTTTTCAGTGGCGATCCCTACGCAAGACCGCGTGAACATGTAAAATTAAAAAAGGCAGCTCAAAAAGGCTGCCTTTGGA
>CAZWUO010000060.1:0-17912 GCA_964636675.1 uncultured Ectothiorhodospiraceae bacterium | reverse complement strand
GCAAAGGCCTGAAAATGTTTGAAAAAGTCAATGTTCCCATACTCGGTATTATTGAAAATATGAGCCTGCATATTTGCTCCAGCTGCGGCCATGAAGAACACATTTTTGGCCAAGGCGGCGGTAAAAAAATGTCCAGTGAATATAATATAGACTTCCTGGGTTCGCTACCCCTGGATATTCAAATACGCGAGCAAGCAGATAGTGGAAACCCTACCGTCGTTGCAAACCCTGAGAGCAGAATCACGCAAATATATTTAGACATCGCGCGTCGTATTAGTGCTAAACTCTCGCTCCAAGCAAAAGATTATTCGCACAAGTTTCCTAATATTGTAATTCAAAATAATTAGATATCGTAAAGAAATAAAAAAAATAGATGAGCATAAAATCAGATACCTGGATTAAAAAGATGGCAACTTCGGAAGGCATGATTGAGCCTTTCGAAGCCACTCAAATTAAATATAAAAATGATACACGCTTAATTTCGTATGGCACTTCTAGCTACGGTTATGATGTAAGGTGTGCTAATGAATTTAAAATTTTCACCAACATTAATTCAGCCATCGTTGATCCTAAAAATTTCGACGATAATAGCTTTGTCGATGTTAAATCAGACATATGTATTATACCCCCTAATTCTTTTGCGCTCGCACGCACGGTTGAGTTTTTTCGCATACCGCGTAGCGTTTTAACAATCTGCCTTGGAAAGTCTACTTATGCGCGCTGCGGCATTATTGTAAATGTCACACCGCTAGAGCCTGAATGGGAAGGCCATGTGACCCTAGAGTTTTCCAACACAACGCCATTACCTGCAAAAATTTACGCGAACGAAGGCGTTGCTCAAATGTTATTTTTTGAGTCTGATGAGGTTTGTGAAACATCTTACAAGGATCGCGATGGAAAATACCAAGGACAGCGAGGAGTCACTTTACCTAGGACGTAAACCGAACACATCATCAAAACGCTTAAACGAAGTAGCCACGTCTCCCTAAAAGAGGGTATGATAGTAAAACCTGGAGCGATTATTGCTGCACAGTATTTATGCAAGCAAGACTTATTGATAAAGCAACACTAATTTTCAATAAAATCATTAGCTTATAACGTTAGAATATAGCCCTTTAAAATATAGATCACAGAACCGATATATAGAGTACCTAGGTAGTAGGCAACAACGGTTTTATTAGGCTAGGAGGAGTAATATGATTATCACGATCGACATGGTGAGTGGGGAAATCATCGAAGACTCCACAACGAAAGAAGCAAACGTAACTCAAGACATGGAACCACTTTCAATTGAGCATAATATTGAAATTCCAGGTTTGTCTCAGCTTGAAATCACTGACTCAGTACCACACAATCAACCACATGTGCTTTTTGATATCTCAAATATTGATATAGATGAGTTTATAGACGGGATGTAACAACATTTATTTTTGCATATACCCCTGGAATAAAAGCAAGTACTTCGTCAATACCGCATTGTTGTAAAATACTCATCGTTGTCGAAGTACTCGTTCTTCAATTTTAAAGGTCACACTCAACTGAAAAATTGAGAGCCATGCAAGTCCTCAAGCAAAAATGCGGGCGCCGAATTTAAAAAAATATCACTCGCAAACTCATCAATCCAAGCAACATTAAAAGTAAGCTCCTCGTATAACCAATATATAAAATTATTTTCTGTTACCGAATATCGCCAGTCATATTTACACTGTACCCAGCTGTCTTTGTTTATTGCTAGCGTTTCAATTTTATTCACATCTCTCGAATTAGGATCCGCATAATCGAGCATTACGCGCTCGGTACTTTGGCGCACTCTAAACCTATCCCAAAAAAAAATTCCACTATCCTGCCGAGAAAAATTAACCCGAGGTTTTTGCGTATTATCACCGTGTGTATCAATGATACAACGACGCTTGAAGGCATAGATTGCGGGAGGAACATTAACCCTGAAACGATCAGGCAACGCCGCTCGATCACTAACATGAACATCGCTGCGTTGACCTTTATCCCACTGCTTTAAAACAATTTGAAAAATGAGCAAACCGTTGTTAGAAACCATCGCTAGAAACCAGAGTTAGAAACCATCGCCCAACGGCAAAATCTAAGTTTAAGGAACATGCTCAACAAGAGAACCACCAACACCGCGCTCATCAGACGCGGCAAAAACTTTTTGCTGTTTTATATCCCAGAGTATGGCTTGCATATTGCCATATCGCCATGATGTTTGTTTGAGCTCATGCCCGCGCTTTTGCAATTCTGTAATTTCATTTTTAGTCAACGCACCTGCTTCATACTGTATCTGATCCGGGAGATACTGATGATGAAAACGACCATAATCCACCCAGGATTGGGGTAAATTACCACGTGCAAAATCCAACATGCCGAGTAGCACCATCGTGATAATTCGGCTCCCGCCGGGCGTGCCCAAGATCGCAACCGCATCATCACTTTCAATAAATGATGGCGACATGCTCGAGAGCGGACGCTTTCCAGGAGCAATGGCATTCGCATCTGCACCGACTAAACCATACACATTCGGGGTACCAGGCTTAGCAGAAAAATCATCCATTTCGTCGTTTAATAAAACACCGGTACCTGCTGCGACAAAACACGAGCCAAATGGAAAATTAACCGTTACCGTCGCAGCGACACGATTGCCAGCCTGGTCTAATATCGAGAAATGCGTGGTATGAAATCCTTCGCCACCCGCCTCTATTCCGGGCAATAAATCACTCGGCGTGGCCTTATCCATGCGAATACTAGCTCTCTGACCCGCGGCATACATTTTGTCGGTGAGCTGCTTAACCGGAACATCTACAAAATCGGGATCCCCCAAATATATCGCTCGATCCCGATAAGCTCGACGCATGGCTTCTACAATAATTTGCTTTTGCTCTACACTCGGCATACGTTCCAAATCATATGCTTCCAAAATATTAAGCATATTCAAGATAGCAATACCTCCGGAAGATGGCGGTGCCGCTGACGTAATACGCATTCCACGATAAGTACCCGTTATCGGTTTGCGCTCAATCAGCTGATAGTTTGCTAAGTCTGCGAGAGTCCATATGCCTCCATTTTTTACTACCGCAGCTACCATTTGCCTGGCAACCCTGCCTTGATAAAACCCTGCTTTACCTTTAGCCGTAATCAGTTCTAAAGTTTGCGCTAAGTCATCCTGCTTAATGACATGCCCAATCGGTGGAACTTCCCCGTCTTGCAAAAATAACTTCTTGCTTGCCGGCCATTTATTGAGTTCTTTTTTTCTAAATTTAGCGAGGCGTTGATAATGAGCATCCACTTTAAACCCGTCTCTAGCGAGCTTAATCGCGGGTGCTAAGCTTTTTTCCAAGGATAATTTTCCGTATTTTTCGGCCAGATGAACCATTGCTGCGGGGGTACCAGGAATCCCGGCAGACAGGGGGCCGTTCATCGAGGCTCCCGGAATAATATTTTTTTGTTTATCTAAATACATATCTCGGTGACTTGCGCCCGGTGCCGTCTCACGCCCATCCAACATGGTTTGATATCCATCGGCCGCACGGTGGATCAGCCAAAAACCACCTCCGCCAAGTCCTGAGCTATAAGGTTCGACCACCGCTAAAGCAGCGGTAACAGCAACCGCTGCGTCAAATGCATTACCTCCGGCGGTCAATATTTCCATCCCTGCTTGCGTCGCCAATGGATGCGCCGACGCAATTGCAGACTGCGGAGGAGTTGCAGCATGTGAAATATTAATGGAATAGAACAACACGAATATCATCAAAATAATATGTCGCATACTAATCTCCTTATTCGTCTCGTAGCGCAAATTTAATTTTAAAATGACTAGATCGCCCATAAAAAAACCCGCGAATGCGGGTTTCATTTTCCATCTTAAGAGTCATCAAGCAGTTTTCCCAACGAGTCTTGCATATTTATTGAGTAGATCATCGGGTGTTTCCACATGATCAGGATCTTTTGGAATACAGTCGACAGGACATACATCAACACATTGCGGCGTATCGTAATGCCCTACGCATTCAGTGCAAAGATTTGGATCAATTTCATAAATTTCGTCGCCTTGTGAAATTGCAGCATTCGGGCATTCTGGCTCGCAAACATCACAGTTAATACATTCATCGTTAATCAGTAGTGCCATGGTTTTTCTCAATATCGAAAGTCTTACAAAGTGAAGCTGCGCGAATTTTATCCCATTTTTTGCCGCATTGCAGCCATAACTTTTGCATCAACAAACTCAGAAACATCTCCTCCGAGAATCGATATTTCTTTAACCAGACTCGATGAAATATATGCATATTTCTCCGCAGGCGTCATAAACACAGTTTCTATTTCCGGGTCTAAACGCCGATTCATGCCGGCTAGCTGGAATTCATACTCAAAATCGGACAATGCACGTAAACCGCGTAAAATAACTTGTGCAGAGCTCGCTTTTACAAAATGCACCAATAAACTATCAAATCCGGTAATCTCCACATTAGGAAATTTCATAGCAATAGGCGTCGCCAAATTCACTCTTTCTTCTAATGAAAAATAAGGTTTTTTGCTCGGGTTTTTTGCAATTGCAACGATCACCTTGTCGAACAGTTTAGAGGCACGTTTAATCAAATCAGCATGACCATTTGTTATCGGATCAAAGGTTCCGGGGTATACAGCAACGACTGTCATTAGAATTTCCTATGCAAGCTTATTCTGCTCACGATACCAGCGGTTGACGGCAAAATCTAGATTTAATGCATTTAATAAAGAACCGAACTATTTTGTCTTAAGGGCTGCTTTAACCAACTGAAAACATACATTACCCGCGGTCTTTTGCTTAACGACTTCCCAGTTTTGCGGTAAATCGAGAATGGGGGACTTCTTATCTTGTTCGATATAAATTAAAGCACCTGGCTTCAAGTATCGTCCACGATGCAATTTTTCACAACAAATTTGCCACAGATTTTCATTAAAGGGAGGATCAAGAAAAACCAGGTCAAATGCTGAATCAGGTGGAGTTGCTAAATATTCAAGGGCATCAATACGCATAACCTTCGCTTCCTTGTGTGCCTGTAATAGACTCAATTGCCTCGCTAACACTTCGATCGCAGCCGGAGCTTTTTCCAAAAACGTAACCTGCGCCGCCCCACGAGATAAAGCTTCCAGGCCTAAGGCCCCACTTCCCGAAAACAAATCCAAACAACGCGAACCAGGTACCTCGGATTGCAACCAATTAAACAAGGTTTCCCGAATCCTATCGGCAGTCGGGCGCAAACCTGGGACATCTGCAAAAACCAGCTGTCTACCACGCCAACGCCCTGCAATAATTCGTAACGTATTAGTTTGCTGAGACTTCTTGTGTTTGTTCGCCACCAACCATCACCGTTACCATTTTATCTGGATGAATTCGACGCTGGAACGCATCTTTTACTTGCGCCAAAGTAACCGCTTCTACTTTGTTAATATATTGATCTAGATAATCCAACGGCAACGCATAAAAACCTATCGCCGATAAATTATCAACAATCTTTTTATTACTGGCAAGTCGCAATGCAAAACCACCGGTTAAGTTTTGCTTGGCTGCGATTAACTGCTCTTCCGTTATCCCTTCTGCAACAAATTTCCTCAGTGTATCTCGCATGACTTGCAATGCTTCATCTCTGGATTCGTTTTTTGTTCCTAAACCTACAATAAACGGCCCGGCAACACGCATCGGCGAAAAGTAGCTGTATGAACTGTATGACAAGCCTCTTTTTTCACGAATTTCGTTACTCAAAATAGAGACTAGCCCACTGCCACCTAACACATGATTCCCCACATATAATGGAAAATAATCTGGATCACCTCTACGTACACCAGGCTGTGCTAATAAAATTTTGGTTTGTGATGAAGGGAAGTCTATTTTAATCATCTCTGCTTTCGTCAAGGCTTTTACTGCAGGCAAACGAGAGGCTTTCGCTCCAGCCGGTAATCCACCAACCACTTGCTCGGAGATCTTTTTCGCCTGTTCAGTCGTTAAATCGCCAACCATAGCCACCACTGCATTTTTCCCTACGATGTATTTTTTATAAAAAGCCTTTAAATCTTCAGTCCTTAATTTTTTCGCGCTTTCAGGCGTACCTTCAGGTAACAACGCATATGGATGATCGCCAAATATGGCTTTATACATATTCTCGCTGGAAATCGCATCAGGAGATTGCTTTTTTTGCTCCAGAGCGACTAATAAACGCTTAATTTCACGATCAAAAGCATTCTTAGGAAAAGTTGGTTTTTGTAGAATCATCGAAAATGTATCTATCGCCTGATCTAACCAAGCTTTGTCGATCAATGAGCGAAAACTAAATACCGACATATCCCGATGACTGCTATTACCAAAACTGGCGCCTACACCCTCAAAACGACTGGCTAATTCATTTGCATTCAAATTACCAGCACCCTCGGGCAACATGGCATTGGTCATCAACGCAACGCCTGGCGTAACGGCGTCTCTGGCAGCACCCGCATCAAATACAACACGCACATCAAGCATAGGCAACTCATGTGCTTCTACAAATAATACACGAGCACCATTCGATGTTGTCCAGGTTTGAATATTAGGCGTTGCTAAGACACCATTAACCAAACCAAAAAATAAAACGACAATAAAACTAACGCGCATGACGACCACCTCCTATACGTGAAACTCGGCTTTGCGTAATCTTCTGGGGATTTAACACCGCGACAGTCAGCACATCATCAATAAAATATTTTTTTGCCACTGCCTGCACTTGCTCCGCCGTCACTTTTTTAATATTGTTTTCATATTCCTCACCGAGCTGCCAATTAATTCCAATTGTTTCTAACATTCCAATAGTCATTGCAGCATAAAACACCGAGTCTTTTTGGTATACCTTGCCGGCAACCGTCTGCGCTTTAACCCGTGATAACTCTTTATCAGTAACCCGTTCGGTTTTTAATTTATCCAATTGCTCTTTGATCGCGGCTTCCAGCTGCTGCACTGTTTTTCCTTGAGCAGGCGTTCCAGAAAACGTATAAATTTCTTGTCTTGGAGTGAATGCGTCATACCCTGCACCCACCGAGCTAGCAACTTGCTCGACCCTTATCAATGCTTCTGTAAAACGCGCACTATTGCCACCGTCTAACACACTTCCAAGCACATCAAGCGCATACGGCTCCCATTCTTCGGCGGCATTTTTAATCGTCGGAACTTTATATCCCATGATTAAAAACGGAACCTGTGCAGGTGCTTTTACTACAATACGGCGTTCGCCAATCTGGCGTATCTCTTGTTGCGGCTTAGGCACTGGCACATGACTCGGTTTAATATCGCCAAAATATTTTTCTGCTTCAGCAAATATTTCTTCGGGCTTTACATCCCCCGCTACCACCAGCGTGGCGTTATTCGGTGCATACCAATACTGATACCAGGTTTGCAAATCCTCGATGTGCATACTTTCGAGATCTTGCATCCAACCAATCACCGGAATGTTATACGGACTGTTGACATAGGCTGCTGAATTAAACTGCTCATAGGTAAGGCGCTGGGGATTGTCCTCCGTGCGCATCCGCCGCTCTTCCATCACGACTTTAATTTCCTTGGCAAACTCTTCTGCATCAAGTACCAGGTTGCGCATGCGATCGGCTTCTAAACGAAAGCTTACCGGAAACCGAGTTCGCTCCATCGTTTGGAAATACGCGGTGTAATCGCGACCGGTAAAAGCATTTTCCCGTCCGCCATTTGCGGCTATTATTTTTGAAAACTCATTCGGTTCTAACGTTTCCGTACCCTTAAACATCATGTGTTCTAACACATGTGACAAACCCGTTAAGCCATTCGATTCATAACTACTGCCGACCTTATACCAAATTTGAGAAACCACGACGGGCGCCCTGTGGTCTTCTTTGACGATAATTTTTAAACCATTGCTCAGGGTTTTTTCATGTAGCTGATATTGAGGATAATGCTTAACCGGTTTTGCAAAATTGGCCGGTATATGCAAATTTTGGGTCGCGCATGCTGATAATGTCAGCGCGAAAAGTAACAACAATATGCTGAATAAATATTTTTTGTTCATTTTCCGTCCTATTTTAATTGATATCAACGCCCTACACCCATCCCTATGGCCGCCTGATTAGGCGCTGATAACTGTCTATTTAACAAGCTTTTTAAATGCTACCTTGTAGGTGGTACTATACACATCTAAACCCAGAGGAAAGTACCTACAACCATGTTTGGATTCAAGAAAAAAAAATCCCCTCCTAATGAGAGCACCCCTGAGACAACAGAAACTGGCTTTTTCTCCCGGCTAAAAAATGGCTTAAGCAAAACACGACAAAGCTTCACAACAGGGCTAGCTAATTCATTATTGGGCAAAAAGCAAATTGATAACGACACACTAGAAGAGCTAGAAACCCTGTTGCTCACCGCGGATATTGGTGTCGAAGCAACTCAGCAAATTGTCGCTGTAATGACTCAGCGCCTCGCCCGTAATCAACTCAAAGACAGTAGCGTATTGTTGCACGCGCTTAAAGAGGATTTAACAGCAATCCTCAAACCAGTTGCTAAGCCCTTAGAAATAACCGGTGAAAAACCCTTTGTCATTCTTATGGTAGGCGTTAATGGCGTTGGAAAAACAACCACAATAGGCAAGCTTGCCAAGCGCTACCTCGCGGAAGGCAAAACAGTCATGCTCGCTGCCGGCGATACCTTCAGAGCCGCCGCCGTTGAGCAATTACAAGCATGGGGCGAGCGCAATAATGTGCCCGTTATCGCGCAACACAGCGGCGCAGATTCAGCCGCCGTACTCTTTGATGCTTATGAAGCAGCCAAAGCAAAACAAGTGGATATCCTTATCGCGGATACCGCCGGGCGTTTACACACTCAATCCAACCTTATGGAAGAATTGAAAAAAATCAAGCGTGTCATCGGTAAAACTGATGCGACAGCACCGCATGAAATCATGTTAGTCGTCGACGCTGGCACGGGTCAAAATGCCTTATCCCAAGCTAAGTTTTTTAATGAGGCTGTGGGTTTAACCGGCATGACACTCACCAAGCTCGATGGCACTGCAAAAGGCGGAATCGTCTTCGCAATGGCCAATCGAACGGGGATTCCCGTAAGGTTTATCGGGGTCGGCGAACAAGCGGATGACTTACGCGAATTCAATGCCGAAGATTTTGTAGATGCTCTTATGGAACCCGAGCAAAAATGATTCAATTTGACCATGTCCGAAAAAAATATCCGGGCGGGCATGAGGCCTTAAAAAACGTCAGCTTTTATCTCAAAAAAGGTGAAATGGCCTTCTTAACCGGGCACTCCGGCGCTGGAAAAACGACCTTATTAAAACTCATTGCGCTGATCGAAACCGCCAGTAGCGGTAACGTCTTTTTCGAACAACAAAACGTTGTACATATTCCACGCAGGAAAATCCCGTTACTGCGCAGAAAAATAGGCGTCATCTTCCAAAATCCCATGCTACTCGGAGACCGTAGTGTATTCCATAACGTAGCCTTACCGCTTGTGGTTTCCGGCTATGGCTCCGCGGATATCGCACGCCGTGTACGGGCGTCACTCGATCAAGTCGGCTTATTAAATCGCGAAAAAGCCAACCCTATTACCCTGTCAGGTGGTGAACAACAGCGCGTCAGTATCGCACGTGCAATTGTATCCAAGCCTAAAGTCATTCTTGCGGATGAACCTACCGGCAATCTCGACCCTGACTTATCTCGTGAGATCATGAACCTATTCGTTAGATTCAATACCGTCGGGGTAACTATGCTCATTGCTACCCATGATTTAGAACTCATCAAACAATTGCCGCATCGCCATATGGAACTCAACGCAGGTCATATGAGCTTAACAGACTCCTCAAAATCCACTGCTATACCAACCGGATAAGCCATGCTAAGCAAACATAGATCAAACAGAAGCAGCAAAATCGGGGCAGGTAAAAACTCGCAAAATAGAAGTTGGTTCGCGCAATATTTTTTTATGCATAAATTTGCGCTGCGCGCAGGCCTTAAGCGATTTTTGCAAGGTAGACTGGGCAGCGTAATGACTGTATTTGTTATTGGTATCGCGCTAACCCTCCCGGCCGCGTTGCAAGTTGCGGTTAAAAATGCCGAGCAAATTGCGCCAAGCATGGAATCCAGTGCGCAAATTACGCTGTATATGGAGCAAGACGTATCCTTGCAACATGTCGCCAGCCTCGCCAGTGACATCAAACGCCGAAAAGAAGTCGCCACTACCTCTTTTATTTCTCCGGATGATGCCCTTAAAGAATTTCAGCAAGATGCTGAAATAGGAGATGCGCTTAGCCAATTGTCCGACAACCCACTACCTGCCGTGATACTCGTCACCGTGCATCGAGAATTTATCGATAAAGACGCGTTTAACCAGCTCATACTTGAGTTATCCGCGCTGCCTCTCGTTAAAATTGCGCAGGCGGATTTGCACTGGCTCGAATGTTTACTTGGCATAATTAAGCTCATAAAACAGACAGCCCTTGTCATCACTATCTTTTTAATCATTGCGGTCATCATGATGGTGGGCAATACCATTCGACTCATGAGCCAAAGTTATAAAGACGAAATTGAAATTAGCAAGCTTGTTGGGGCTACCGATAGCTTTGTACGCCGTCCGTTTATTTACAGCGGTATATTCTATGGTTTTTTCGGAGGACTGGTCTCGATAATAATAGTTGTTATTTCAATAAGTTACCTGCAAACCCATATCACCGACCTGGCCCAGATGTTTGATAGCCAGCTCACCCTCCTCAGCCTTAACCTTATTGACGGCCTTACCCTCATTATCACCGGAACGCTACTAGGGTTTGGCGGATCTTGGGTCGCAGTCTCGCGCTACTTGCACGAATTGAATCTATAGCCTCACCTCGACCCCAAAAACGCTATTTTCTCCAGCTAGACTTATTAATAATTATTTATTAATACCAATAAAATCATAATATTACATTAAACCTAGAATAATCCACTTGTACCACACAATTCATGAACTATACTGACTTTTAGCACTCAAACTCCATGAGTGCTAGGAATATTGGCACTCCAATCCCAAGAGTGCTAAAATTAACTTAATCAAATTCCTACGGAGACGACATTGGACAAAACACTTGCGATTAACTACGCGGCGCCACAAGGCAATCTGGAGCAATATATCCAGTCAGTTAATCTAATTCCTTCACTGACTGCCGAAGAAGAACAAGAACTTGCCAAAAAATTTCTACAGCAAGACGATCTGCTTGCTGCACGTAAACTTGTCATGGCCCATTTAAAATCAGTGATTCACGTTGCACGTGGCTATAATGGCTATGGACTTGCGCAAGGTGACTTAATCCAGGAAGGCAATATTGGCCTTATGAAGGCCGTAAAACGCTTTGACCCAAACCAAGGTGTACGTCTTATTTCTTTTGCCGTGCATTGGATAAGAGCTGAAATGCACGAATTCATTCTAAAAAACTGGAAGATTGTTAAAGTTGCAACCACCAAGGCCCAACGCAAAATGTTTTTCAATTTGCGTAAATCGAAAAAACATCTGGGCTGGTTTAGCAATGCTGAAGTCAATGCAGTCGCCAAGGATTTAAACGTTAGTCCGGAAGTTGTACGACAGATGGAAGGACGAATGAATCAACAAGATAGCTCGTTTGACCCTGCTCCCGATGCGAGTGATGATGAGTTCATCTCTCCGTCAAGTTATCTGCAAGATAAACAAGCAGACCCTGCTGAATTATTGGAAAACAGTGACTGGAGAAGTCATAACCTGAGCAAGCTCGAAGATGCAATGGCTACACTCGATGCCCGCAGCCAAGACATTTTGCAAAAACGCTGGATTGCCGATAAAAAATCAACACTGCAAGACCTTGCTAATCATTATCGCATTTCCGCAGAGCGCATCAGGCAGTTAGAAAACAATGCCATAAAAAAATTAAAAAATGCGATGGTTGCTTAAGTATTTCATCCTCTCATTAAAAAACATATCCAAAATACCAGCCTCGGTTTTCACCGGGGCTTTTTTTATCTTAAGCCTTCTTTATTTTAATTGATTAACTCCCTCCACTCTCGATTTATTTGTCGACTAAATTATTTCATTTTTCTGGCTTACAGGTATTGGTTTAATCGATCTTGTTTATCATTAATTTCCGTTTTTATTATTCCTTGAATTGACCGATAATTTTACTTGCAGGAAGCAAATTCATTAATCAAGGAGATAAAAAAATGCTTAGCGTGCATAACACGACAGATGAGATTGAAAATATCGGAAACATTGACAGGACGCTACGTTTTGTAGTGGGTTTTACAATTATAATTGTAAGTTTGAATTTATCCATTACGGATAATCTTTTCATGTCTTATGAAATAGCACTGGGACTCTTAATTTCGCTGACAGGCATCATTGCCTGGGATCCACTGTACGCGATTTTTAGGTTCCTACGTAAAACATTTTCGGTAAATGAAAAAATCACTGAAAACAATTTACCCATTACGGCTTAAGCAACAAACGCTACTTCGGCTCTACGCCGAAGTAGCGTTCTTTTTTTGATTAAGCAATGGCGGTAGTAACTCAACATTATCCAGTGTGAGTCCAGCAATAAGACGGCCATCAGATTGCAAAAAATCGAGAAAGGTGCGCACAACTGGCCTAACCACTCGATGATTGGGATAGCATATATTCCACTTGCGCATAATTGGAAACCCATACACATCAAGACTTTTTAATATTCCCAGACGTAACTCCTGAGCTGCCGCATAGGCAGAGACTACGCCTATCCCAAGACCGTCCATAACTCCTTGTATAATAGCTTCATTGCTACCTAATTCAATTTTTGACTGAATATTAATTCCGTAGGATTCAAAAAATTTATCGGTCTCTCTTCGCGTTCCTGACCGAAGCTCTCTTACTACGAACATTTCATTTTTCAGATGCTCTAATGAAATATTGTTTCTTGCCACCAAAGGATGAGATGGATCAGCAATAATCACTAAAGGATTATCTAAAAATGGAATGGCCTTTACATCTAATTCTTCTGGTACATAATCCATGATAAATAAATCACCTGCATTCTTGAGCAAATGATCCTTTAACTGGCGATGATTGAATATTTTTAACGATATCTTTATTTTTGGATAACGCCGGCTAAAATTTCCAAGCACACGTGGAAAAAAATATTGACAAGTATTTGCACAGGTAACTTCAATAGCACCAGAGTCGGGAGCAGCCAGTTGTGACATATCATCCACAAACGATTCCCAAGAACATTCCATTTCCGAGTATAGTCGCAACACCCTCTCACCCGTTGATGTTAAATGTACTTTTTTACCCGACATTTCGATCAATGACTGGTCGAGATGTTCGGTCAATTGCTTCATCTGAGAAGAAACACTGGACTGGGTTAGAAACAACTCTTCCGCAGCCCGAGTGAAACTTCGATGTCTGGCGATAGCCTCAAATATTTGCAATTGCCGTAACGTAGGTTTATTCATTCCTCTGCCTCCTGCTGCAGTCAAGTATGTTTCCACTCCACCTATCCATAGGTGATACTTTGGCAATGAATATAACGACGAGGCAATTTTTCAGCCAGCTAACTCAATATCAAAGGTAAAAAATTTTTGCCAAACCGATGAGGAGTTGATAAGACTTCTTGAACACCGCAAAGTTCATTGCAAGGTGAATAAGTCACTAATTTATAGTCGTTAGTTATACAAGCATTACAGATACAATATTTTTATATTTATGGTTAAACAGATTTTCGGCGACGGTCACCTATTCTAAATATAGCGTGACTTATTATTTCAGGGTAATTTAGTACTAGAATATGCGAAAACTTTTTGAATTTATTGTCGGCTATTAGCGTCATCGTTGCAGCCACGAGGAAGAGCAGGAAATTCTAGCTTATCTCAATTGGCTGTCTATCAAAAACTTGATTTCAGAATGGAACCACATCGAACAGAACTATTTGGTGTCTGTTGCAAGTTCTATGTTATGCAAAAAAATGTTACTTTGTGATCCCACTGAACATGGCGTTATGCCTAAAGGAGAAATAGCATGAGATTATCATTAGGTGTGTTTTTAATATTTGGATTATCGAGTATCGCTGTAGCGATACCGGAATCGAATTATTCAGGACAAGAACAAAGAAAGATTAAGGCGTTATCGCAGGATGAAATCGATGGATATCTTACAGGGAAAGGAATGGGATTAGCGAAATCCGCAGAACTAAATAGTTTTCCCGGTCCAAAACACGTGATGGAGTTATTCCAAGAGCTATCTTTATCAAAATCACAAATTGAAGAAACAAAAAAAATAGTTGAAGCAATGAAAATTAAGGCAATCAAATACGGGCAACTCCTGCTTAAAAAAGAAGAAGAAATTGAAGGGTTATTTTCTAAAGGCACGGTTAATCCACAAGTTTTGGCAAGAGTATTAAGCGAATCCGCGAAAATTAAATCAAAACTGAGAGGGGCGCATCTGATGGCTCATATTGAGCAAAAGGCGAGGTTAAGCAAGCATCAAATAAGATTCTATGACACCCTAAGAGGACATGCGGATGATCACTCAATGCAAAAAGAGCATAATCTCCATCATTAAAACCAGGGAAAGGATTAGTGACTTTGGAACATTATTTTATAAAATTATTCGAATATGAATTATGGGCAAACAAAAAAATACTGATGTATCTTGAAAACAACCTCATGAGCAAAGAAATCTTGGATATTTTTTCTCATATGGTAGCCGATATAAAACCTTGGATTATGACACTTACTAAACAATCAGTACCAGATAATATAAGTTGCTTGCCATCTTGGGACATCCAACAATGCAAAATTGAACTAGCGGATATGGATGCAAGAATAACTAACTATCTAGGCTCAGTTACAAATATAGAGCTAGAAAACAAGGTAAACTCACTAGGATCAAATGGTCAAAATTTCACTAATACTGTCACTCAAGTGCTAACCCAAATGGCCTCTCATTCCCAATATCACAGAGGCCAAATTGAAATGCTTATAAAAAAAGAAACGGGTACATATTTGCCAACAAGCTATATGCTGTATCTGAGACAATAGGAATGCGGCACAAAAACTTAAACCCACCTACAGCGCGGGGCTGAAATCAACGTTCACTTTGCTCGGCAAGTTTGGGATATCAAAAAATTCCGGGCTTTATTCCCGGTGGTTGCAATCCACGGTAACCACGCCCCCCCATCCAGCTGAAGGACTCCAATTGATGAGTTTGAGGAAGAATTCGATAACCCCCATAACGCTATTAACTCAACACAAAAACGACCAATGATCTCTAGAAAGAAAATTCGTGCATTCATAAGTAAAGATCGAGGTACGGGATATGGGCAAAGCTCAACTATAGAAATTGCAAGGACAATCAGCAAAACGTATTCTGGGTATCTTCACGGTGCTTCACCACAATTAATGGAGTTATACTATGGCGAGCCACCTTATTTTCATTTAGCGGGTAGTACTGACTCTTCTCTCTACAGTGATCATGAAGATGATATGCTAAATTATTTTTATCGTGCAATTCTATCTTTTTCCTTTGCTTCTAAGGCGTTTGGTGAGGAAGAACTGTTTCGCAAACTTCACACTTATTCGGGTGAGTTTGCAGTCGAGCAGCCTGGGCGTGAAAGTGATTTGCGTGCAACAGAAAAAATCTTGCAAATGTCAAAAAGTAATACTAACCTTGTATTACTTTTATCGGGAGTATGAATTTATGCGAGTTACAACAAAAGGACAAGTTACAATTCCTAGAGATATTAGAGAGGCTTTAGGAATATCCCCTGAAACAGAAATTGATTTTATTGAAGATGGCGGCCGGTTTTATATAGTAAAAACGGGGGAGCCAAGCGTAACTAGAAAATTTAGCAAACTCAGAGGGATAGCTTCAGTCAAAATGACGACAGATGAAATTATGAGCTTCACGAGGAAATCATAGTGAATGGTATTTTGGTTGATTCTTGCGTATTGCTTGACCTATTTACTGATGATGAAAATTGGGCCAGTTGGTCAGAACACACTCTTGAACAGTATAGCCAAACTAACACGCTGTATATCAATTCAATCGTATATACGGAAGTGTCTATAGGTTTCAATAAGATTGAAGAGGTTGAAAATGCCATTGAGGCCTTGGGTATTAAAGTCTTAGAAATGCCACGAGAAGCGTTGTTTTTGACTGGTAAAGCTTATATCAAATATAGAAAGAATACAGGTACTAAAACGTCACCATTACCTGACTTCTTTATTGGTGCCCATGCGTCCGTATCAAAGTTTGGCTTGGTGACTAGAGATTTAGCAAAATACAAAACTTACTTTCCGAAAATAAAATTAATTCACCCATATGAAAACTAAGCAGTATATAGGTGATGCAAATGAGTAAATTAGATGCTGAAGAAAAAGAAATCCTAGAGACTTTTGAAACGGGAAAACTGAAGAAGTCTAAAAAAGAATTAGCTGATGATATTGAGATAAGGAAGAACAAATTTAGAACATTCAATAAATTGCTAATTTTTGGTTTCTGTTGTTGGATTGCATTCGAATTAGGAATTATATTCGGCTTTATTGATTCTTACGAAAGAGATATCGTTGAATTAGTCTCTATTTTTTTTTGCAATTTTAGTCGCGTATTATATGGAACGAAGGTATGTAAAAAATGGTATCAAATTAAATCCTGCAATACTCCAGGAAAATGTGACATTGTTAAAAAGACCATGCTAAATGGGCTTATGCAGAGCACAAATCATTAAGACATTGGAAAAAGCACAGGCTTGACCCACGCCTCAGAATCAAGGGATGTATAAATAAGCCGAATTAGTAATCAATAAACTGGTACCTGAGCCATAGCGTCCACCACTAAGCAAAACCTCGCCATTACTAAGCTTTAGTGCGGTGGCGCCTACCTGTCCGAAGAGACTGGAGATGACGTCAAATTGCTCAAAAGCACCGGTAACGGGGTTATATTGTTCTGCGGTATTAAGATCGGAAGCAGCAGAGATGGTGCCATCTAGCCCACCGACAAAAAGCACATTGCCACTGTCGAGCAGAACTGATGTCAGTCTTGATCTAGCCGTGCGCATGGTGCTCGTAACCGGTGTAAAAGTCTCTGAGACTGGGTCAAAAATTTCCGCGCTGTTTAAGGCATTATTGCTGCCATCCCATCCGCCTGCAATCAGAACCTTGCCATCACTGAGCAGTGTCGCGGTATGCTCAAATCGTCCGATTGATAGCCCCCCACCGGTGGATGCGTTAACGACAAGACCATCGACTGAGTAAATCTCAACCGAACTTAATGCATTGGAGTCCGTGCAATCACTTAAATTGGAACAGCCGCCTACAATCAATACCCTTCCATCGAGTAATCGGGTAGCGGTGTGTGCAAACCTTGCGGTCGTTAGATTGGCTCCGGAACTATCCCTGCTAAGCGCATCAGCAGCGAAAATATCTGAAGAAAATAATGTAGAAAGCGGCGTCGTTATTCCACCGTAACCACCAATAATTAATATTTGATCGTTGGTCAATCTTGTGGCGGTGTGTCGATAACGCGCGACTGAATTGCCTGCGCCATCATCCATCAAAGACCCAAGCAACCAGGTGTCTGCACTTACATTATAAATCTGGGTGTCCGGCCAATAGATAGCTGAACCAATAAAAATGTCTGGGTCATCCGAAGCACCTCCGGTAACAAGTACATTTCCGTTGCTTAGTAGCGTTGCAGTCATGCCATAGCTATTTGATTTGCCGCCGCTGTCGCTTAGCATGTCAAGCTTTTGAGTGAATACGCCTGTTGCAGGGTCATATAATTCCACATATTTAGTTCCACGGCCTATAGAATTCACGCCACCCATATAAAGTGCACTGCCGTCATTTAATAGAATCGCCCGTCCGCCTCCATGATACTGATTTAAATCACCTGT
>CAZWUO010000059.1:0-18218 GCA_964636675.1 uncultured Ectothiorhodospiraceae bacterium | reverse complement strand
TCTGATACATGGTTGTCCACAAGCCCAGAAAATTCATGCCAGCATAAACTCTCAATTGTGGTTAGAACATCAAATTACTGTAAGCGCAATTCAGTCCTGGGATATTAAAGGTCGTGTTGCGGTTAAGAATGATAAAGAGAGCGGCACAGTTACCCTGCTTTGGAATCAGTTTCTTTCAAATTATGAATTGCGTTTTATTGCTCCCTTAGGGCAAGGGACTTATATTTTGACCGGCACACCCAGCGGCGTTGTTATGAAATTGCCTAAAGATAAAGTTATGGTGGCAGAGACAGCTGAACAAATATTACGCGATGGACTCGGTTGGGATATTCATCTAGATGGTCTTCGATATTGGGTAAGAGGTTTGCCCGAACCCGATATTCAATACAGTGAACTCATGCTCGATAATAAGGGACGACTAGCGAACATGGATCAATCGGGTTTTAATATCAGTGTGTCGCGATACAGCGAGCAAGATGGTGTTTCTCTACCCAGTAAATTAACTATCAAGAGTGATAAGATTCAACTAAAAGTAATCATTCGAAATTGGAAGTTTTAAGAAAGTAGATGTTAAGTTCCGCATGGCCAGCTCCGGCCAAATTAAATTTATTTCTTCATATCATTGGCCGACGCGATGATGGTTATCATTTGTTGCAAACAGTGTTTCAGTTTATTCAATTGCAAGACGAAATTGATTTTACTGTATTGGATTCGGATACCGTAACGCGTAGCTCAGCTATGCCGGGTGTTGATGTTGAAGATGATTTAGTTGTTCGTGCCGCACGGTTATTAAAAGAAAAAACCGGCTGTCAGCTCGGTGTTGATATAAATGTACGAAAAAGAATTCCTGAAGGTGGTGGACTTGGCGGCGGTAGTTCAGATGCGGCGACGACATTAGTCGCGTTAAACGAATTATGGCAATGTGGTCTTTCAACTAAGGACTTGGCTAGTTTAGGGCTCTCGTTAGGGGCTGATGTGCCCGTATTTGTTCACGCGCACGCGGCTTGGGCTGAAGGCGTAGGCGAGGATTTTACCGATATAGAGCCTGTAGAACCGTGGTATTTGGTTATTCATCCGGGTATTAGTGTTGTCACAGCAGAAGTATTTAATACATCTGATTTGACACGGAATACACCTGCAATCACAATACGCGACTTCCTCGAGGGAGGAGGCAGAAATGACTGCGAATCTGTAGTGCGAAAACGCTATAAAGAGGTCGCAAATGCACTGGATTGGTTGGGGAAATTTGGGTAAAGGGCAGCATAAAGATAGCAACACCATGCCTTGTATGGCACCGGCCCAATGGTTTGAAAAGGGCATTCAAAACCCCAATGCGAAAAAATTTCAAAGCACATCAAACTGTGTATTTCACCAGTTTTCCTGGCAAAAATTTCTGTGGTTAACCGCGCCGGATAAAAACGGTAAAGCACGTTTTGAAAATCTCTACTCAGATGCCGCGATTAATCCTAAAGTTAAACACCCAAAAAAACATACTTTAGGTGGTGTCAATCAAGCTGGTTCTCTTGGTTTAGTAGTGGATAAAAATGGCCGAGCGGTATACACCAACATGATGATTAATGGCAAATATCGTGATTTTGTCATTGCTAAAAAACTCTATACACAAAAAGGTATGCAAAAAGTCGCTGCCGATAAGGATTTTCCAGTCGGGGCTATGTCGTTGAAAGCGGCCTGGAAGATTGTCGAAAAGGGCGAAGACATAAGCCGTTATTATACGACGAATGCAGAGCTGCAATTACTTTCCAAAGTCGGGAATAGTGTCGGCATTGCCGATGGTGCGAAAACCTTTAAGGCCAAAGTAGCACTGGTGGGGTTTCATATTGCCGAGGTGGTAGAAGGCCATCCTGAAGCTATCTGGGCGACCTTTGAGCACGTTGACAATGCGCCAAATATGGTCGGTGGCATAACCATGAGCGATGAAGTCTCGGAGCGCAGTTACACCTTTTACACTGCGGCAAGCCCCGCGTCAGACTGTAACGCCAACAATGCCAATATCATCAGCATTCATGAGAAAACCCAGCAGCTAAAACCTGTTACCACTGTATGCCGTCAGTATCGTTTGGGAGACGGTTCCAGCACCAACCAAAATAATATTGATAGCCTGAATATGAGCGTACAGGGTCAGTTACCGGCGAATTCTGTATGGCGTAATTATATGGAAGTGGGCGCGATTTGGTTCAACCAGACTGATGCACTGAAACCCAATTGGAGTCCACAAGCTGATTCAAGTCTGTTAACCGGTTCGAGCAAACTGTCGAATGCCGTGATCGAAACCTTTACCCAGCAAGTCGCCTCTGAAAATAATTGTTTTTCCTGCCATAACACGATGGCGATTACCGAAACCAACGATGGCATCGATATGCTACCGGGTAAAAACATCAGCACCAGTCATATTCTATTGCAAAACTATTTGAATGTGGAATCGGTTAAACGTTAAACCTAACACATCAGTTGCACCGTTGCAGTTCATCGCAAGATCAACAAAATAACCCATAAAAAAGGAATTATTATGAGTACCATAAGTTTACGTATCCATCCGGCTATCGGTATGGCCCGTGTCGGTAACAGTGAAGAGTATTACTTAGCACCAGAAACTCGCGCCGGTATGCCGCAAACAGGAGCTACTCTGACCGGTGGTTTACCGATAAAACCGGGTACTGAAACCACTACGATCACCAGTAATGATCTACGTGATAGTGAGGGTCGCCTGAAACGCCAGGCTTCACGTTTTCACATTTACCAATACGACAGCAGTAAAACAATCACCTATCCGAGTGGTGATGGTAGCGAAGTCGTGATTGGCAGTGAGGTAGATGGGAAAAAAGTGATAGACATCATCTGGACCGTGCATCTGGCTAACAAAAAAGCCAACTGTTGGGAAATTGATGAAACCGCTAACACCGGTATCCAGTTATATGAAAAGGGTGGTTTCCCGCCCATTCGTAATCCTGATTTTCCACCATCATCCGATCCTGCTGACAATAATCGTTTAAAAAAACTGGTGATAGATGCAGGCCCACGAGTGATTTCCAGCGATACTCAACAGGTTGATTTTGATAACTCCACCACTGCAACCTTCTGGGATGCCGAACAACAAAAAGTGCTGCCAGCCGATTACCCGATTAGCTTCCCTGCGAGTGATGGTGGTGCCAATAGTTACAACAACACCAGCGAAGCGATTACCACACTGGGGTCTTTACGCATGGAATCCAATGGCCGCCTGCTGGTATTGGGTGGTTTTGGAAAAGCCTGTGGTTTTGATAACGCAGGAAATGCTGACTCCAAAGCCATCCTGGATGCTGATGTGGATAACAACAACTGGTTGGATGATACTGCGGACGGGCCGGTAACGGCTACCTTGAAATTTTCCGACGGTAGTTTTGAAACATTGGAAAACAGTGCGTGGGTGGTTTCCACTGACCCGGCTTATGCACCACAAACTTTAAATGTCGTGAGCCTATGGGATGATGTATATACCACTTGGTTGGAGCAGCTAAAATTAAACCCAGCTATTTACCAAAATGGGGCTTACCAGAAAAACTTTAAACCGTATTTCAGCGAAGAGGTTTTCCCTGCCTTGCGTGCCGCGTCCTTGCAGATGTGGAACAGCAACTTGCCGGAAAAAGCCATTAAAAGTCATATTAACTTTGACCAATTAACGGAGCAAAAACCGTCTATCGATATTTTGTCGTTCCTGCGTAATCCCAACGATAACGATGATTCACCAGCCGCCGTGGGTAGCATACTAATGCCGTTGTCGTTAGGTGATGCGGCGATGAGTTTTCTGAGTCTTAGCACCAGCCAGTATTTTTTTATGCAGCAATGGAGCGCGGGCCTGTGTGAAGGTGCCAAACTGTTGTCTTTGGGGCCCGGTGAAGCGTTGGATAAAACCGTGCTATTTAATTGCTTAGGCGGGCGTTTTAGCCCGGGTATTGACCTCACCTTTATCGTGCGGGATATCAACCTGTATAACCAGGACTGGACTAACCCGCAAGTCGGCCCATTCCGGATTAACAAAGCAGCGATGAATTATAATCAAGCCACACCCTCCAAACCTTTTCTTGGGGTAGGGTATACGCCGTTACGTAACTATCCGGTGGAGCCGGGCGATCTGTGTAAGTTTATGGCGATTCCTTGGCATACCGATTACAACTCCTGTGCTACGCATACACCGGCACCCAACCCCGGAGGTGATGTGACCGAGAGCAATGTGTTTAGCGGTGATGTGAATACCTCTTTGTTTTGGTCTTGGCCGGCACAACGCCCGGTAGCGGTTTACACTTTTGAAGATCTGGTGGCTAACAATGGCGCGCTGCCGACCCAGCGTTATTCGGTGCGCGGTGAAGGTACCGCAGCGATTCAGCAGGAAGGTGATGGTTTTAATCTACCAGCCATGAACGTTGGCCGTTACCAACAACGGCGTGACATGTTGGATAATTGGCAAAACATCGGCACCGTGATTCAAGGCCCAGCGATTGAGGGTTATAAGAAGGAATACAACCCGGATTATTATTTGGAAGTCGCCAGCAACTTCCTCAAAGATGACAGCAACCTGGTTGAGCCTTGGCCCAATCAGGTCACCGATAAAACCTATAAACCGAAAAACTAACCACCCGGTTTAGGCATTAACGTTTACGGTTGATAAACCGCAGATGATTGAAAAACACTACGCTTGCCTGATCATCGGTGGCGGTCCTGCAGGTTGTAGTTGTGCTATAAAACTGGCGCAATTAGGTATAACGGATGTGTTAGTGGTAGAAGCCGGGAATTATCAAAAATTTCAGATGGGCGAGAGCCTGTCACCTAATTGCCGGCCCTTATTACAGGAACTGGAACTGTATCAAGATTTTCTGCAACAAAACCATGATCCTTGTTATGGCAGTGTATCCTACTGGGGTAGTGATAAACGTGGTTATAACGATAGTATCGTCAGCCCGTTAGGCCATGGCTGGCATCTCGACCGACAGAAATTTAATCGCTTACTAGCCGATCAAATCCAGCAACGCGGTATCACCTTGATAACCCAATGCGGCTTTAAACGCGCGCAACAGCAAACGCAAGTTTATCGCATCGACCTGGAGCAAGCGGACGGCAAGATCATAACGGTGATCGCAAATACCGTGATTGATGCCAGCGGATCTCACGCCTTGTTTGCACGCAGCCAGCATAGCCAAAAATACCACGACAAACCGTTGATTTGTAGCAGCGCCCTGTTTCAGTTAGACGATAAGAAGCAAACCATATGCAAGCTTACCCATATAGAAGCCTGCAAAATAGGCTGGTGGTATGCCGCACGTTTACCGCAAAATCGTCTGTTATTGAGTTTTACGTCGACGGCTGCGATTATCAAACAGCAGCAGTTACGAAATGCATTTGTCTGGTTTGAGCAATTGCAGCAAACCACATTAATTAAAAAACTGATAAAGCAGGCAAGTTATCAACTCGACTCATTGCAAAGTTTTGCTGTGCCGTGTTTTCAACTGGATAAGATCAATGGCCCAAACTGGATAGCCATTGGTGACGCCGCCTCTGCCTATGATCCGATAACCTCAGCAGGCATTATGAAATCCCTGAGTAATGGCGTTATGGCCGCCCATGCCGTGCAAAGGTATTTGCAAGGTGATAAAAGCGGATTTACCCATGTCGCACAATCGATGAAAGCGGACTACCAGTATTATCAGCAGATGCGCCAGTACTATTATCAGTTGGAGCAACGTTGGCCTGATGCTGAATTTTGGCGTTTGTTTCACATTAGCTCTCAAGTGGCGGCATAATCTCTTGCATATGAGCTACGAAAAAAATTAATTGCTTTACGCCAACAAGCCGGACTCACTCAAGAGCAAAGAAAAGTCAAAAGTGCTCATTTACACCTCTGAAGCTTTATCCAAAATGGTGGGTGGATAAGTGAAACGCATCCACCGTCTTACCCTTCTATGGACAGAAGGTGGATGCGCTGCGCTTATCCCCCCTTATCACTCAAAATATTGCTTATATTTAAAAATGCTTAGTTTTAAGCACGATTGCCCTGGTTTAAACAGCCCGTTCTTAGAGCGATTGTGGCACTTAAATAAACAGGAAAAAATAGACTGACACTTCAGTTTGGCTGGAATATAAATACTTTGCACCGATAACTAAGTTTGCTGTATGCTGGTCAAAAATTTTCTAGATATTGACGCAACACGATTTTTTGCAGTTGTTGAAATAGCTAGGTATGTACATGTAGAAAATTTCTAAGGACAGAATTATTATAGATCAACCAGATATACCCGTGGCGTTATAGATTTAGGCCTTATTACACGCCCTATTCCTTTCATGACTTCGTTCACCCTAAAGGGCACCTAGGGAAATTCCTTGCAATAGACCGGCTATTACGCGTCATTTCGCCTCGTCATGAAAGGAATATGACGTACACTAAAAACCTAAATCTATAACGCCACGGGTATATACGTCATGATGTATCCGATACTTGGATAAAAATTAAATTTACCTCTTTATCTAAAAAAATACTTCTTTCAGTGCTGCTTTTATTTTTTCTACTGTTCCAATTCTCATCGATATTTGCAGCCGAACAAACCTACCAAATTTTTATAGGGAAACAGCGGACCACAAATTTTTCTCTTGCTCTCGATTTTAATCGTTTTTATCAAGTTATTGGTCACGGAAAGCAAGCATTTATTTGGGAACAAGGTGGTCAATCGGTTTTTGCAGATAATTACTGGAGTGAAGCAACTGCCATCAACGATGCGTCCTATGTGGTAGGTATGGCGGCGCAACCGGAAATCCCTGGCGCATGGATAGGTAAAGCGTATGTCTGGCACAAAGATTTTGGCATCCGATTTTTAGACGACTCTCCACAGCACAGTTATGCCACGGGTATATTATGAAGTAGCGACAGAGATTCATCGTGAGTGCAAGCAGCGACTCCCTGGAGGTGGATAAAATAAGTGCCAACGCCTCTTCTAGAATAATTATTAATGAAAATGTGCAAGCCAGGCAATACAACATTACCAGAATTACGAGCGATGTTTACGATTCTGACCCTACCCGTTATCTCTATTCCCAGGCATTTGATATTAACGATGCTGGAAAAATTGTCGGTCGCATTGGTTGTAGTGGATTTATCTGGGATGCCGGTATCATCACATTAAAGCCATCTACCTTAGGCGATAAAATAGAGCTATGCGCGAATAGCCAGTTACCTGAAAAATGGTCTGAAATGAGCAGCATAAATAACAATAACTTTTTTTCTGGTATCGAAGGATCTCAATCTTTGGGCAGTTCGTATGTTAGTAATGGTGCTGAAACTAATAAATTAGACATTCCTCAAACCTATATTCGCAAAATAAATATCAATGGATTGACGACAGGTTACTCTCAAGAGTTGGGTCAATACGCTGCTGCATTTGTTTGGGACACTATCTTGGACATAACTTTTCCGGTTGAAGAACGAATAACCATGTTAGGTAATTTAGGTGGCAATAACAGTTACGCCTTGGATATTAATATCCAAGGAACTGTGGTGGGCAGTGCGGAAGACCCGCAAGGACTATTGCGCGCCTTTACCTGGACAAATTGTAGGGTGGGGCGAGTACAATAGCCGGATTCATGCTTTTCTACTGACACCATTAAATAATGCAGATCTTGAAGTAGGCATCGCTGCGAACAAATCTGAAATGCAGGTTGGGGATAGCGTAATACACACGGTTACGATAACTAATAATGCTCCAAAAGCAGTTGTTGCTGATTTGACGTATGCCTTTCCGGCTTCAGTTACAGTACAGGCCATACCTGCGGAATCTAGGTTACACCCGCCAATTATCAGAAATGGCAATTATAGTAAAGTCAGCGTAGACTATTATTTGTAGTTGAACAAATTATGAATGGTTCAATTGAATATTCTAAGAAAAAGTAATTTTAGTTTGAAACAATACGATTAATGCGGACTGAAAAGCGGTGTGGCTGATTTTCGATGTTAGAGCGCCAATAGGAGTAACAAGATGAATGAACACGAAAAAATAAATTATGTGGAATTTCCTGCGAAAGATATAGAGGCGGCAAAAAAATTTTTCAGTTCTGTTTTTGGTTGGTCATTTGTAGATTATGGTCCTGAATATACAGCTTTTTCAAATGAAGGTCTTGATGGTGGTTTCTTTCAATCAGAATTAACAGTATCTACTGAAAGTGGAAGTGCTCTACTAGTTTTCTATAGTGATGAACTTGAGGGCACACAATCAAAAATAGAAAATGCAGGAGGTTCTATAATAAAATCCATTTTTGATTTTCCAGGTGGCCGTCGGTTTCATTTTAGTGACCCTAATGGGAACGAGTATGCAGTGTGGTCTGATGCAAGCGCATAACTAACATCAAAAAGAATATCCGATTTTTGCTCCTAGGACTGGGTCAATTAAATTCGGTTCCCAAATTTCACTCCCAACATTTATTTCTTGGGTATTTAGATGCAAGGTAATGCCAAGCCACGGGTTTATATAAAGTCCTTTGTATAGATTAATAGCATATCCCACCCCAGTATGCATGGAAATTAAATCAATACTTCTTGTGATGTTAGTACTTTCTGATTCTATGCTTTGCTTAGTATATCCTGTTCCCAATGCAACCCAAAAGCCTCTAAAGTCATTCCTGTTTTCTCCAAAAAAGTAATCAAATTCTATTTCATAGAACTCTGAAGTTAAATTTGTAAAACCCTCTGGATTAAAATTATCTGGATATGTTGCTTTAGCAACTACGAATCGTGTACGCAATCCTTTTTTCCCTATCCAAAACGACCCATGATAACCCTGATTTATCCATGTCATTATTTCAGACTCAATACCAAAGGATAGTTTTTCTTTTGAGTCTTGAGCGAAAGCGTAATTAGTCGCTACAATGAAAAAAATAAGTAATAATATTAGTTTGTTTATAAAGATTTTTTTCATGTTTATTCCTCTGTATTTTGACAAAGTTATTTTTAATAGCTTTTGATTTTATCACGATTTTAAAAGTCTATTTTCTGATTATACCAAGTGACAAATTTCAACACCCAAGCTTGTGCATCCGGAGCGAGATGTAGAAATGCTTGGTTTAAAAGCGAAGGCAATTAAAAAAATGGTAACTCAGTGGATTTACCCAGTTAAAGATGCCGAAGAAACCATTGCGATGTTTGTTCCAAAAATTCGAGTATAACGGATAACTTTGTCGGAAATATATACTTGGACTTTTGTTTAGCGTATAAAAACACATAATAAGGTAAATTCGGTCACTAAAAGTGTTGCTTATTTTTCACATGCAAAAATGCGCCACTTTTGACAGCCGTTGGTTTATGATGTAATGCGCTAAAAATTTCAGAGAAATATTCGTTTGCGAGGCCAAATTTAGGGAGAATATCATGCATAAAATACTGATAGGTTTATTGGTGTTTATTTTTTCCACAACAGTATTTTCAGCAAATACTTCTGGAATTGAGGTAGGAGACATAGCGCCACAAATTGCGTTAAAAGACATAGACGGAAAAGCGTTTGATCTGAGAGAGAGTCTTCAATATGGTCCTGTCGTTCTGGTGTTTTATCGAGGTGGTTGGTGCCCATACTGCAATCGTCAGTTGAAGCAATTACAAACTGAAATTGTGCCTAAGCTGAGTAGCTATAATGCTAAATTAGTGGCAATTAGTGTTGATAAAATAGATGAAATTGAGAAAACCAAAAAGAAGGCAAGTTTGGGCATGACGCTGATTAGTGATTCCATGGCCGCTGTTGTCAAGCAATACCGAGTGGTAAACCAGACGTCAGACAGCTTAGTTAAAACCTATAAAGAACAATACAATATTGACTTAGAGCGATCGTCTGGGCAGAAGCATCATATCATCGCTATTCCATCCCTATTTACAATTTCCCAAGATGGTCGGGTTGCTTTTGCATATGTTAATGAAGACTACACAGTACGCGCCCAAAGCAGAGACATTTTGTCTTCGCTGAGCAACTTTAAAAACAAAAATCGCTAGCTTTATTTGTAACACGAAAGATACTTTGAATTATAGATATGAAAAAATTGCCTGAGCTATATTTAAAAAAACTCTCTCGTCTTTTAGAAAACCGGAAGCTAACAACACAATTGAGAGCTTTAAGTATATTGGTCATAACTGCCGATCAATCTTAACAATGCGTGGTTATTAAAATGTATATAGGCGAAGTATCAAAACGAACCGGAGCCAGCCCCAAAGCAATAAGGCTATATGAAAAACTGGGATTGATACCAATACCGGATCGCAAAGGAAAGTATCGTTATTATAAAGATAGCGATGTTGATTTAATAAAAGTAATAAAAGAATCTCAAAGAGTGGGATTTAAGCTTTCTGAGATGCAGGCATTATTCAATGAAGATATTTCATGTGGTGTATTTCCTTGGGACAAGGCAATTGTATTAGCAAAAGAAAAAATGCAGAGCCTTAATCAAGAAATTAAAAAATTAGAAAACTTAGATACCGAGCTAAAGAAGCTTGTGACCGTATTAAAAAAAAGACAATGTGATTATTGAATAATTGCTTGACTCTGTCCCTAAGGACAGACTGTATATTCGTGATACAGCATTTAACTTTGGAGGTCACAATGTCAAAAGTTCTTGTTATAAATGGAAATCCTAAACGCAGTAGCTTATGTAAGGGTTTGGCAGAATCATACGCACAAGCAGCGAGGGATGCTGGATCGGATGTAGAGATTGTTCACATCGCTGAATTGAATTTTGAGATTGATCTTAAAGAGGGATATGATAAAAAACAAGTGTTTGAGGACGATCTAAAAACTTTACAAACTTCCATACTCGAGTCCACGCACATCGTTATTATATCACCCACATGGTGGGGAACCGTTCCGGCAAAGTTGAAAGGCTTATTCGACAGAGTTTTTTTATCTGGTTTTGCATTTAAATATAACAAAGGGCAATCGATAGCGGAAAAACTATTGCAAGGAAAAACAGCCAGAATAATAGTTACCATGGATTCTCCCGTTTGGTATTACAGGTTGGTCTTAGGCGATCCGATGATTAAAACGCTCAAGAAACCTACTTTAGAGCTTTGTGGCATAAAAGTTAAAAATATATCTCGATTTGGTCCTGTTATAAGTTCGACAGATACGATAAGGCAAAAATGGATCCAATCCGTAAGGAAGGCAGGCATTGAGGATGTAGCGGCAATAAACGCATAGCATAGCCCCTAATGTTTGAAAATGGCTTTGAAGCACAAGCATTTCTCAAGTTTGGTTCCACAGATACCATCAAATATCTGTGCCTAAATTAGCAGAAAATAAAACGAAGTTTTCGCTGCTCTGTTCTTAGACTATAACGCCACGGGTATATACGCTCTCTGGTTCTAAAGCTGCTATAATCAGTATTAATCATAATACCAGAATAAAGGAATATTACGGGCAGCTTATGATGAACTTTAAAGAAAACAATACCCGCCAGGGGAAAATAATAATCGCATTTGCCTTTGTCATACTCATCTCAATATGGCGGCCAATAATTAATTTTGAACATGATGTCGACATTCATAACAACATGAGTTCGGACATTGATACTACAATGCTGACAGGTATCGATGTATCACATTATCAAGGAAAAATAAATTGGTCTTCGGTTGAGAAAAATGTGGATTTTATATATTTGAAAGCAACGGAAGGTATCACTTATATAGATCCGTTATTTCATCGAAACAGCGAGCTTGTCCGTAATATCTCTATCCCATCCGGCTCATATCATTTTTTTGAGCCGAACGATGATGGAGGAAAGCAGGCAGCGGAATTTCTTCGCCATATAAAAGTACACGATTTCATGCTGCCTCCCGTTTTGGACATTGAAGTCAGCAAAGGCGTCGAAAAATCACTCATTAAAAAACGGGCAAAAGAATGGTTAGAGGCTGTCGAGAAGGCTTTGGGGTGCCAGCCAATCATTTACTCCTACACAGATTTTTATGCAACACATCTTGCAGGAGAAGGGTTTGACAGATATCAGTTTTGGTTGGCCGATTACAGCACGACTGCTAAATTACCTGCCACTGTAGACAAATGGGTATTTTGGCAGCACACGGCTAAAGGGAAAGTGGAAGGCATCTCGCGCAGCGTTGACAAGAACTGGTTCGATGGTACTAAAAGCCAGCTTTCATCATTATTGTGCAAAGCCAATCGAGGACAAAAATCATGAAAGCTGTAACCAGTGGCAACAAAAAATTACTGCTTTTCGCCTTTATCTGCTTGTTATTGTTAATTGCAAATAATATCACTTTTTTTAATCTGACTTCTGAATGGTTTGGACAAGATAAAATTATTTCAGTTGTTGATAGTTATCTGGCCCAGTCTGAGGAAAATATAGAAAATGATTTGATTAAACTTGCCGAGCTTTATTCGCTATTTTCGATGTTACAAAGTAGCGAGTCCGGCATCACGTTTGTAGTCGATATCCAAATTGGGGTAGGCCAGTTGCTGGCTGCGTTTACAACGGCCATAGAAAAAGCGACAGAAGTGGCTGCTTTATCAATTGTTATCATTCAAATAATCAAGCTTATTCTTGAGTTTAGTGAATCTATTACGCCGTGGTTGTTTTCTATACTTTTATTTTCAGGTGTAATTTATGGGCTCTCGCATAGTTTGTTCAATAGAGAATCAGAAATGTGGCCTGCCAGCGAAAAATTTGTCAAAATTGCTCTTGTTTTTTTTGTGATGTTTCATTTGTTTTTGCCGTATAGCTTATATGGCACGGCACTTTTGGCACAAAAAAATATCGCAGATATAAAATCAGACTATCAGACTTCGCTTGATCATTTATATTCGCAAACCAGTGCAGCATATAAAAAAGAGAGTTTAAAAAATAAAACCAAACGAATGTTTCAGGACTACGAACGATCAATTATAGATTTACCTCACAAGGTAGAAACCATGGTTCGTTATCACACTCGTCATATGGCAGTTCTGATGTTTGAGTTTATTTTATTGCCCATCGGTTTGTTTGTTATTGGAATAGCATTAATTTGGCAGGTACTACGTTCACCTGAGAGAAACAATAGGGCCACCGATTAGGACACTCACTGAATGACCTCCCCTAGGGCTTAAGGAATTTGACGCCTTAAATCCGCTTTTTTACTTGTTTGGTCGTTGTTGCGTTATTCTAACGGCTATGTTGCCCGCTTCGCTTCGCCAATGTGCTCATTTATGACGGCTGAAGCCAATAAACGTTCGCTCAAACTTATCCTCACTGCCTGGTGGAACACCTACATTAATAAGGAAGAAACATGAATCGAGCTTGTCCAGGTTTAAATATTGTTGACATGAATACCTCAATCCAATGGTATCAAGATTTTCTTGGATATGAGTGTACTTTTCGGGTTCCTACTAGTGAAGCAATGTCGCCATATGCAATTGTTTCAAAAAATAATATCTGCATTCATCTTTTGCTTGATACAGAAGGTTCCCTAGCAGGAACGGGTTTTTGTTATATAGAAACGGATGATGTTACAGGGTTGTACGAAGAATTGCTTAATAACGGAGTGATATTCGTTCGTGATATTGAAGATAGCTCGTATGGAATGAAAGATTTTGTGATTAAAGATTACGAAGGAAATAAAATCAGTTTTGGATCGAAAATCACATAACGCCACGGGTATATGTGCTTAAGGAGTATCGAGTGAAGTATATTTCTATACTGCGAGGAATAAATGTAAGTGGTCAAAAGGCCATAAAAATGGCCGACCTCAAAGCGCTTTATGAAGCCCAAGGTTTTGCAAGTGTCACCACGTATATTCAAAGTGGTAATGTGATTTTTGAGTCAAAAGGGGTGAATAAAAAAGACTTAAGGAAAACCATAGAAAAAGCTATTGCGGGGAAATACACGTTTCACGTACCAGTGGATATCCGGACAAACCAAGAATTAGAACAGATTGTAAAAAATTGCCCCTATGAAGAGGCAAGGGCAGAAGAAAATGGTACTAAGGTTCTTGTTACATTTTTGCAGTCTATTCCTTCCAGCCAAAAGCAAGAGTTACTACTGGAGTATGTGAAATCTCCAGAGAGATTAACTATTCGAGGCAGTGAGGTATATTTATATTGCCCAAATGGCTATGGAAAAAGCAAATTAACAAATACATTCATTGAAAATAGGCTTGGAATATCAGCAACAACCAGAAATTGGAAAAGTGTTAAAAAGCTGCATGAATTGTCTATGCCTGGTGTTTTTGAAATTTAGGTTTTTGAATATTTTATTAACTCAAAAATATGGCTTTGAAAGGGTGTTTTCAACTAACAATCGGTTGTGCCAGAATCCATAAACTGCATAAGGTTAGCAGTACCATGAATATCATCATCGGGATTTGACTGCGTATGGCTAACGCTCGCTGAGGGAATAGGCGTAGCGCTTCACGGTGGGCAACAAAAACGGCGATTACATGGCCTGTAATTATCGCTGCTATGGCAATCCACCAGACATTTTCTGCGTTGATTACCGAGAGGTCTATGCGCAGAACTCGTGTACCGAATAAGTCCCAACCCATTCCAAAAGGATCACTTATAATTGGTAGGATTAGCTGACCAGCGAGTAAGAGATAGGATATGTAATGCGCAAGATGGTAAACAATTGCAATGGGTAGTAGAGAAGGTGCAAAGCGGCCAGCGATAATGCCTAATGAGACTTGTCGACCCACGGCCAACCAGATAAACAATGCGAGCAAGTAATAAGTGGCAAGGGCTGTCAACAATACAATCAGTAAACCACTGGTTTTTAATAGGGCAAGAATATCAATGCCCATGCTTTTTATATCGAGTAGTATCGGTCGCCACGCGGGTGACTGCGTCAGAAAATTGAGGACTGCTTGCCAAATAGGGGTTTCCGACAAGCCGTCAAATAGGACCACGCTGATTAATGCGATGATAAAAAGCATCGACGTTCTTTTTGACCCAGTTTCTGGGTGTTGCACTAAGCCACTTCCGGGGAGTCGGATCACAAGTTTTGTCGTTGCTGTAAAGCCTAACGGAGCGACACGCCCAAAAAAGTCAAACATGCGGGTTAAGGGGTCTGCATGTTTAAACCAAGTATCGACCCCGTAGCGGTAGGCGCATAGGCAGGTGAAAAATAAATAAATGATGATTAGCCAAAAGAGTTGCACCGGTGTTTCGGAAATATCGGAAACTAACTCGACCCACGAAAGAAACAAAAACCCGCCGACAGCCATATAGCCGGCAATGGTGGGCAGCGGTGGTGGTGCGGTTTGCGCTGGCATGAGCCGGCATAACCATTGTGCAATCGTATAAAAAGGATTAAGCCAAGGCCAGAGGTTGATGATGAGGGCCGAAAAGAGCGTCATGCCTACCCACCATAATACCCAAACGGTGACGGTTGCGAAATTTTTGGTGGGTGATGGATCGCCAATAAGCGCAGTTGTTAAGATTAAACCTAAAACGACTAAGCCCAGTAAGCGTAAAAACCCGCGCAACATTTTGCAGAATTGCGGCTTGAGCGCAAAGCTGAGTTGCCAATGAACATCGGAGCGAACAAAAAAAAAGGTCACTACAAAAGAAACCGCCACCGCGATAGCCGCTGCACTGAGGTAGAAAGACAAAGGCAGTGGTAAATCATAGCGACTACCAAAAGCATGGGGGTAAGCAAGGCTCGGTAGTAGAAAAAGCAATGCAAGGAGTGAAAAGCTAGCCCATGGAGAGTCTCTTGCCGCTCGTGTCATCAGCGAGATGTAATTTCAATATAGGCGATAGTGACTTCATGCGTCCCTGTGAGCGCATCGTGCTGATGCAATACCAAGGGGTATCGTCCCGTGTAATCGGCCTTAAACAAAATAGTTGGCAGATGATCATCCTTGGTTTTGGCCATGAGGTTATAACCGTGTAGATGATAGACCGCTGCTTTTTTGCCGTTGATAAGCAAGCGTATTTTTTCGCCTTGGCGTATAGAAATGATTTTTTTTAAACTCTTTCCATGCTCCACATCTAATGCAATCTGACGAATGGGTGTCGCTATTAAATGTTGTGTTTGCGGGGAAATCAGCGGCTGTGCGTGAGCAACACCGGTAGCGTTGGGTAAAAATAGTATCAGTGCAGTTAGCCCGAAAATTGTTGGCTTACCGCCGTTAGTGTCCCGCAAAAGAATTCCATTTTGGCAGCAGCACCAGTGAATTGGGATTAAAGCCTGCGTTCTTGAGAGTATCCATAGATTTAAGAACTTTTTTGGCTTGCAAGTCAATCACTGTCACCGAGCCATCACTCAAGCCAGGTAGATTGAGTAATGCATTTTGCACAAAGGCAAACTTCTCATCTTTGGTGATCGCTACGTGATGGGCGCCTTCAGCCGTGGGTATCGAAGTGATAAGTTTGGGGTTTAAGATGTTTTTAGAAATATCAAAAATATGAAAATGTCCGGGTGAGGCGGTGGTGACATACAAACGATCACCTTGTTCATTAAAATACATCTCTAGCGCCATTCCTGCCTTAATCTTATTAAAATCGAATATTTGCTGAGGTATAAAGTCTTTAAGGGCTTTATCCCAGATCAAGGCCCATAATGTGGCGCCGAACATATTGGTGACATAAGCGGTTGGCGTTTTTGCTCCCGGTACGAATAGTACTTCCACGGGCGCCTCTCCTGATTGCCCCTTTTTCAGCGATAGCTTCTTCTGACTCAGGAGTTTGAGATCACTGGCGCGTAAAATGGAAACAAGGTCATCGGCATTTTTCAGATCTCCACTGACCGTACTGGTGACGATAATACGATCAATGCCGGAATGAACGCCTAAACCATGAGGATAGGTCTTGGGTAATTTGACCTCGGCGGTGACTTCGTCCGTGGAAACCTTGCCGACGAAAAAATTGGCTGAGTTCATACAGGTGAGATACCAATTTTCGTTCGCTTCATCAAAAATAATATCCTCGGCCATCAAACATCCAGAGATATCGATTTTTTTTATTCTAAAGGGATTTGTGGTCATGTCCATGACTTGCAGCGATGGTTCAGCCAGCCCGGTGATATAGGCTTTTGTCATCGTTCGATCATAGAAAATATGATGGAGCATATTATCTGCAGCTGCGGGTATATCGGCTAGAATTTTGCCAAATGCCGGGCTGTTAGGGTCTAAATCAATGATGGCAATGCCTTCTCGACGATCTTCGTCGTTACCTAGCTTCAAAGACTTCAATTGATCGGGCATTTTACTTTCGTAGTTCATCATACCCAGTATTTCTGCCTGACTTTCACTGCCAAACGTTATAAAGCTTGTGACACAAAAAACCGCAAGCAGTGATTTTGAATACTTTGAGTACATAATCGCTTCTCCTTTAGAATAGGGACCTTCCTTCTTTAACCGTACAGTAATCTACTTTGCTTTTGAAAGTAAATAGTGTTCGAACGAAACTCTCAAAAAAACAATTTCAAAAGTCACATAAATGTGTCGGAATCTTTGAAGAAAGGATGGAATATCGTTGCGTGAACATGGGTGAATATTAATATTGGCGATAATTATGGTGAAAATAGTGAGGTTGTCTTTGTTGGATTGCTGGATGCAGGTTGTGGTCGGGATGCAAAACAATTTATTGCTCGTCCAAATAAGGTTAGGGTGGAATATGAAAAACAGGGCCGAAGATTGACGGATGAGGCTGGGTTGCGATTGTTGGTTGAAAGGGGTTTTTGCTTGGTGAGAATGATTGAAAATGGTCTTTCAGTTATCGTAGCGATGGGCTACTACAGCCAAGGTGAAAAGCTCACACTACTAAAATAAAAAATTATATGAGGGTGTTTTAAATTCTGTGTAACTGTTTATCATTAATCTCATAATTGAGAAAGGATAAGCAGCATGAAAACAGAAGAACTTCAGGCCATTGCACAGCAAGCGGCTAATAGCATAAAAACTGAACAAGATTTAAATGAATTCAGACAAATGCTCAGTAAGATCACGATTGAAGTCGCGTTAAATGCGGAGCTAGATGATCATTTAGGCTATTCAAAACATGAAAAAACCGACAGTGATAACAGAGTCGAAATGGTTTTACCCGCAAAACACTCCAAACTGAAGACGGCCAATTTGAGCTAGATACCCCACGTGATCGCAACGGCGACTTCGAACCTGAACTTGTGAAAAAGAAACAACGTCGTTTTACTTCAATGAGCTGTATTAGTCATAGTTCGAACCATGTAATTTTTTTACATCATCTGGGTGATTATTTATT